>CAXDSX010000018.1:0-19412 GCA_963992075.1 uncultured Pseudomonadales bacterium
CCCTTTTTTTTCACCCACACGACGGCATACGAGATCAGCCTCGGTCTCGTGGGCTCGGAGATGTGTATAAGAGACAGTGCCAATTCCCCACCGCAATCGCTCAACATCCGCACCCACGGTAAACATCACCCGCTCGGCATGCCTTGCTGCAATACCAATCACCTTGGGGCCGGTGGCAGCGACCTCGACAGGGACTTTCGGGTCTTGGCGTAACCAGCTAATCGTACTGGTCGAAGGGGTGTCTGCCAGCTCGAGCTCTTCAACGTCGGGCGCGACAGCATCATCGATGCCACAGTCGACGAACGGAACATCGCCACCACGCAAGTAGGTTTGCACGTTCTTCAAGTACGCCTCAAAAGCACCAAGGCGCGCGGGTGCTCTGCCGACATGCGCCAATGCCGAGTCGCCTCGACCGATTCCCAGAACAGCTCGACCCGCCGATAGTTTCTGGATGCTGGCGATGGCACTCGCGGTGACGGCAGCATGACGCGTCACCGAATTGGTTACCCCTGGTCCCAGGCCTAAATTCGACGTGGCGAGCGCTGCCGCCGTGAGGGCAACGTACGAGTCACCCGACAAATTCTGGGAATCGACCACCAGCATGCCGTGCCAACCAGCATCTTCTGCTCGCCTGCCAAATTCTCCAGCTCGACGCGGTGCAGAAACCCCTAGTGTCCAAAATTGCATAACAACGGCCTCCCTATGAAGCCAAGTTTAAAGCAAGGGGAATGGAAGTCGTTGATCAACATAAGGCGAACTACGCGGGATCGCGGCGTAACGGTTGACACAAACAATGGAGACTGCCGCCTCCTTTCGAAATCATCGATATGTCGGGCGCATACACCTCGAGTCCGTTCGCCACGCAAAGTTCATAGAGATTCTTCGCTTCCGCAGGCACCATAACTCTGTCATTCCCCAATGCAACTACGTTGCAGCCGAGACCCATGGCCTCCTCGAACGTTACCTCGAGAATTTCAATGCCGCGAGATCTAACCCAGTTCACAAGATCCGGTTCGACAACATCCACGCACATGGCTGCTAGACCTTCGGTCAGCATGGCAAAAAAAACATCTAAATGGACGAAGTAGGGATCAAACTGGTAAGTCTTTAATTCCCAACCTTCGTCGTCGATCCAGCTTTTCAGCTGCTCGACGGCAACCTTCTGCGTTCGGTCGGCGTCAGAGAAACCGCAAAGAATGGAACCTGGTTTAACGACCTGGAAGTCGCCCCCTTCAAACGCACCCGCAGTGATCACGTCATAAATCGGAATGTCGTTGTCAAGATAGAAACGGATAACGGGACCATATTCGCCTCGCCGCCACCATTGTCCCATCTGGGCGACGACGGGTCCCCAAGGGGTCATCACCGACGAGTCCCGCGAAAATACCTGGTATGGAAGGATTGGATCCGCTTCGAGCGTGTGTACGGTCACACCGGCATCTTGATAGCAAGCTTCCATTTCACTGTGCTGCTGTTTGGCCATTTCAAAATCGAACTCGTGCCCTAGACGAATGGTCCGCCGAGATACCGAACTCGTTTCCAACCAGCGATAATTATTGATTGGGCCAAGCAACACGTCGTGCAAGACGCCGTATTCCGAGTCCAGGCCCCAGTCACTTAGTTGGGGCGTACCACCCCCGTTTACACGGTGTTTCAGCGTAAATTCAGACATCGATAAGTCCGCGAAGGCTAATGTTGATTGGCTCGCTGCAACATCGCATGCAATAACACATTACAACCCGCCTCTAGATCTTCGGGTTTGGCGTTTTCTTCCTCATTGTGGGAAAGACCGTCTTCGCACGGCACGAAGATCATGCCTGTCGGTGCCACACGTGACACGTACACCGAGTCATGACCAGCACCCGAGACCATCTTTTTGTTGGAATATCCCAATAGATCGGCCGCGCTTTGCACGGCGGCAACACATTCGTCGTCAAATTCGATCGCGGGCGATCGCCACTCGTCGTGCAATGAAAACCCAAGTCCAAACCGATCGGCCTCCTCAGACGCTATGGAACGGATGCGCCCGTCCATTTCATCCAGAACGCCCTGTTGAGGATGACGCATGTCGATGGAAAGGATGATCTTCTCTGGGACCGTGTTACGGCTTCCAGGATCTAGCCGAATGTCGCCGAACGTTATTCTTCCCCAAGGAGCGTTTTCTGTCGCGAGTGCGTAATAGCGCTTCATAATTGAATGCAGACCCATCATCGGATCCCGACGATCCTCCATCGGTGTCGGACCCGCATGGCAGGCGTTTCCCTCAAGCGTTAGGTCATACCAGTTCATTCCCTGTACGCCCGTCAATACTCCGATGGTCAGTCCCTCGTTCTCGAGAATGGGACCTTGTTCGATGTGAAGCTCAAACGCTGCAGCCACGTCTTTTTCAATAACGGACACTTGGTCGAGATAACCCAAGCGCTTGAGCTCTTCGCCGATCGATACACCATCCTTGTCGGTTCTGCTATGTCCGTACTCAAGACTGAACTCGCCTGACCAGACTCCCGAACCCACCATCGCGGGAGAGAAGCGCGAACCCTCTTCGTTAGTCCAAACAACGAGTTCGAGCGGTCTATGGGTCGTCTGCTTTGCATCGTTGAGCGCTCGCACGACCTCAAGCCCGGCAAGGACGCCGTATACGCCGTCAAATTTTCCACCCGTCGGCTGAGTGTCCAAGTGAGACCCTGCGACGACGGGTGGCAACGACTCGTCGCGACTTGGCCGGCGAGCGAACAAATTGCCCATGGCGTCAACGCGAACCTTGCAGCCAGCTTGGGTACACCACTCAATGAATAAATCGCGGCCCTTTTGGTCGTCGTCAGTCAAGGCTTGGCGATTGCATCCGCCCTTAGGGGTGGCCCCGATCTTGGCCATCGCCATGAGTGACGACCATAAACGCGCGCCGTCGACGCGTAAATTCTCGATGTTCATTCTGTCGTATCTTCGACCAGGAATGTCGTCCGGTAAGTCAGAATACGATCCTCCACGGTATTCGCGGTACCCGAGATTGCTAGAGAATAACCGCTGGGCAAGACGAAATCCTCGGCAGCAAGAGGCGGCAAGATCCTGAGTGCCTAGCTAGTACGCGAACGGAGGTGATCGTACGATCTCTTGGGACTTATTTGACGAGTGGTTGGCTCACACCGATACTCAAAGCAATCGCGATTGAGGTATTCGGCTCTGCTGAAAACCGTAGTGTACCTTTTCATTTACACCTTCCTTCGGAGCGATTTTGCTCAAAACCTTTGATAATCAATCGGACTCAGAATCCGTTCTTAGCGCGTTAATGCTGGACGGTGGCGCCATCATCGCCGACCAGGTCTCCGACAACCTAATCGATCAGATTTCCGTTGAGCTGAGCCCACACTTCGAAGTCGAAGGACCCAAATTTCAGAATGAATTTAACGGCTACAAAACGTCTCGTCTGGGTGGGATCCTGGCGTTATCCCACAGTTCGCAACAACTAATCGCACACCCTCGCGTGATGGAAATCGCGGACCACGTGCTGAAACCGCATTGCACTAATTACAGGATTGGTAGTTGCACTGCCATCGAGATACATCCCGGCGAAGAAGATCAAGCGCTGCATCGAGATGACGACATTTATCCCATCCGTATTCCGCGGGTCGAATTTCAAATTGGTGCGATGTGGGCGCTCGACGACTTCACCCAAGACAACGGCGCAACACGTGTCGTGGTCGGTAGTCAAGACCTTCGCCCAATCTCTGAAGTGACCGATACCGACCTGGTTCAGGCAACCATGACCAAAGGGTCGCTTCTGCTTTATCTAGGGTCAGTGATTCACGGCGGTGGAGCTAACAAGTCGGAATCAACTCGCTCTGGACTGATCAATACTTACAGTCTTGGCTGGTTGCGCCAAGAAGAAAACCAATACCTGACGATCCCCCGCGAGATCGCCGATGGCTACCCCGAGGACGTCCAAAGACTTCTCGGCTATCAGGTCCACGACGAACATCTCGGCGTGTATCCAGGCGACCCCGATGGACGATGGTTCGAATCATGAGTGACTCGCCAAATGTTCTGTCGTCGACGGTACGTCAGGGAGCGAAAAGGCTAGGTTGCCGGCTGTCGAATCCTTTTCAAAGTCCAAGCGGTCATTCTGGACAACCAGGCCACAAAACCTAACCAGTAATACAAGTAATCGATGAACTGAATATCGTCGTAGTAGAAAAGTTCGTACCAGTACGTCGTCCAGACAACAAACCACAAGAAATAGATGCCCCCTTTGTGCAAGAACTTCCATTGCCGCGTACTTAATTTGCTACGGCCGAACCGAAACGACGTAATCGTCATCGCCAATAGCACGATGTATCCCGGAACCTGCTCAACCAGGCTCAGATAATCGTATGCTTCCTCCATGTAGTAATCGAAGTGTCCAACGACCAACCAAAGAATAAAAAGCAACTGCCAGGCCATTCCGGCAGCGAAACAAAGACCAAATATGCGGCGATTACGGAGAATCCAACGAGTGAACTTTCCCGGAAAAACGATCGCACAAGACGACGCGCAAAATGCGATGAACAGCCATGGTACGGCGAGCTGAACCGAAAACTGGATCATCGACGAGACGCCGTATGCGCTATCTAAATCCAGGCCTCTCATGGCCAACAAAACAGCCAAGCTCATAGGTAAAACCACGATTGTAAAGAGCGTCGGGCCGCTGACTGTTATCGGTCTTATCATGGACATTTCCTTTGGGTGTCCGTAGCGTAATTCAATAACGTGAAACTCAACGAAAACCGAGTTGCTTAGACCATCCGTGCCGGCATACACAAGCGATTTGGACAAGCCAAACTAGCCTTATGAAGCTTCATCGATGAGCGCTACAACCCCATCACCCAGAACCTGGCATCCGAACAAAATCCAGCAGTTCCTGAAATGGACAGTTTATACGCTGTTGCTCATCAACTTCGCGTTTTACATTGGCGAAGATTGGACCAGGATCGCGTACACCCTGACTGCCGAATCCACGCTCTTCGATTGGCTGGCCAACTTTGCTACAAGCATCGATGAGATGGGTTGGATTCTTTTGTTATGCATGCTCGAACTCGAGACTTACGTTCTTGAAAAAAAAGACCGCAAGATCTGGACAACGTACGCCGTACGAGGAGTCCGTTTGTTGTGCTACGCGATGATTGCGCACACGTTGTATACGGCGGTTCTCACCACCATCAACCTACAGCCCACCGTGGTAGTCGAAAACGTCTCCGACTTGTGCAACATGGTGGATGAAGAAGTCGCCTACGTTTACAACCTCGAATACACGGACGTCACCTTGGAATCGTGCGAGACGTTGTCGGCAGAAACAGAATTCTATTGGGTGGCGAGTGAGTGGATCGTAGCCGACGCCGCGGGCCTTGAGCTCGAACGCGATCTGGCATGGGTCGATCTTTGGGAAGTGGTCCTATGGCTATTGATCCTTGTGGCGATAGAGATCGGGGTCCGGTTACGGGACAGAGGTATAACCGAAGGCGTCATCCTATCGGTCACCAACTCGCTCAAGATCGTGATGTATCTGGTGCTTATGGGATTCGGCATTTATTGGGCGTTGTTGTCCCACTGGCTGTATTTCTGGGACGAACTTTTGTGGATTGCGGGTTTCGCGGCGATCGAAATGAACATGACTAGACCGAGCGACGGCTCGCATGCGGAACAACGCAATCAGCAACTGGATCCATCATGACGATTCGAACGCAGTCCGATGAGTGTGGTCCGGAGTCAAACTTCCGATGAAGGGAGCGCAATGGTTCGTGGCCAGCACGCTAGTATTGATGGGCGCTTACCTACTGGTATTTGGGCATGTTTGGGCGCCATCCGTTTTCAAACTCCTTTCTGGATCCACGTTCGGTGCTTGGATGGAACTCATCGTGCCGCTACTGCCAATGGTCTTTATTGGCGCAGGCGCTGCTTTGATCCCTTTTCATCGTCGTTGAATACCTCAACAAGGGGCTTCTTATAGCTGGTCGAGCAGCCGGTAGTAGAGCATGCCGAGGGCAACGATCTGATTCCCGAACCATTGACCAAAGGGGATGCGGAAGTGGTTTACCTTTTCATACGCTTGCAGCACCTCGGTATCTCCCTCTATCGCATCCGCGATGACCTCTGCCGCAATATGAGTAGGTGCGACGCCATGACCCGAATACCCCATTGAGTAAAAAATATTGTCGGTGACCCGGCCCAAGCACGGAACCCTATTCACAACAATGCCGATATTCCCACCCCACGCGTAATCGATTCGTTTCCCTTCAAGCTCCGGGTATATCTGGAGCATCCTCGGTACCATGCTGTCTTCGATACTCGCCGGCACCTTGCCCGAGTAGTTGCACCGCCCACCAAATAACATCCGCTTATCAGCCGACAACCGGTAGTAGTCGAGCACATGATTAAGGTCGCAAACGGCAAGATCGCTTGGATTAATTCGGTCAGTTACATCGGTAGACAACGGTTCCGTTGCGATGATGAAGCTTCCTGCCGGGAACACGAGACCTGACAGCTTCTTCGACTCCAAGTGGTGGTATGCGTTCCCAGCCAACAGCACCTTCTCGGCGATCACGACCCCTTCCTCGGTAACAACTCGAGGCTTGTCGCCATGAATAATGTCAATTGCCTCGGTTTGCTCATGGATGCGTACACCGAGGCCCGCTGCGGCCCGTGCCTCACCGGCACAGAGATTGAGTGGATGCAAATGTCCGTCGAGATCGTTAATCATCCCGCCGATGTACGCATCGGTACCAAGTACCGAACTCAACTCATCACGATCCAGCAACCTCAGGTGGTGGTCCGATCCCCATTCCTGGTGTTCCTCGTAATCCTCAACCAATCCGTCCATCTGACTTTGCTTAAATGCGACTTCGATGAACCCGCTTTTAAGGTCGCAACTGATTTGATATTTCTCAATTCGCCCTTTAATGATGTCGTTACCACGGTAGTGAAGGGACCATATTTTTTCTTCGCTGAGAAAGCGTCCTAATTGCTCGGACCCGCCTAGTCCATGTATGAGTTGACCACCGTTGCGGCCTGACGCCCCCCAGCTAATTCGATGCTGTTCCAACAGCGTCACGCGATGACCACGTTCGGCGAGGGAGAGAGCAGACGCGACACCGGTGAAACCACCGCCGACAATGCAGATCTCCGTTTCTTCCTCTCCTCGCAGCGGCGAATACGTTGTCAGATCGTTCCGCGTCGCGGCGTAATACGAGCCTGTATGTTCTTCCTCAGTCACATTGGATCCTTCTGTCAGCGCGGCGCGTGTCCCATGCAGGAGGCTCATCATCTCTGGTCTATTCCTGAAAATACACCGAATGCACCGTGGTAGAATTCCTTCGTGTCTGGTGCTCCGTGATCGATTGTGGTCAAACAATTTCGTTCACTGTTTGTAAGATCCTCCATCACCGAAGGAATTTGATTTGGCCGTGCGACCGGACAAGCTGAGCGGTACGAGAGAAACAGAACCGAGCCCGCTCGATCACCTCACGGCTACGCTACCCGCATGGGTTTACTACAGTCAGGACTTTTTTGACGCGGAAAAACAGAACATCTTCCTCTCCTCGTGGCAATTGGTCGGCCACACCAGCGATCTGCCGCAACCCGGTTGTTACATCACCTTCCAACTTTACGAAGAACGTGCTTTCGTCGTGCGGACGCAAAACGATGAGATAAAAGCCTTCCACAACGTTTGCCGGCATCGTGCCCACATCTTGCTCGACGACGACCGCGGAAACTGTCCTGGGAAGGTCGTTTGCCCCTATCACGGTTGGACCTACGACCTGGACGGTGATCGAACCGCGATGGGCCACCCCCAAAGCTTTCGGGCCCATGACGCTCAGCACTTCGCGTTATCCCCAGTTGACATGGAAATCTACGGTGGATTTATCTTCATCAGATTCCGGGCAGAAGGCGCCGGCGTCGCCGAGAGGATGGCACCCATTCACGACGAGTTCATGGCGTATCAGACGCAGACCATGACCCCAGAGGAAAAAGGCGACACGAAACCCGCGTTGTGGACCCACGCCGTACACGCTGACTGGAAAGTGGGAGTCGAGAATTTTATTGAGGACTACCACTTTTTTATTGGCCATCGCGGTCTCTTCGCGCTGATGGACGAGCAATACGATCGGGAAACGCACGGCCCAGACGTCGCGCGGTTAAGCCACGTCATGCGTAATCGCCCGCAACCGAGTTGGAGCGCTGAAGCCTACAACAAACTGTTGCCCGACCAGACACATCTTCCGGAAGCGATGCGCCGTCGCTGGACTTATTACGCGTTGTACCCCAACAACTTTTTCGATTGCTATCCCGATCAAGTGAATTTCTTCCAGATCTTGCCCGTGGCTCCAGGAAAGTCGCTACTTCGCTGCCAATCGTACGTGCTGCACGACGATTCTCGCGCCATGCGCGCAACTAGATACCTCAATTCGCGAATAAACGATCGCGTACAAGATGAAGACAACGGCCTAATCGAATCCGTACAGATGGGGCTGGAATCCAGCAGTTATCACACCGGCGTTCTGTCAGATAAGGAAAACCTCGTCAAACATTTCGGCGATTTCATTCGCGACAGAATACCGAGTGCTGCGACCACCATCCCCGTGAAATCCATCCGCTGAGCGTCTTCGCTGTTGACGTTTGACCACCAAGTATTGGTATCCCTAGAGGCTCGTCTCACACAAGATCGTTGACGGCACGAAACGCCTGATCAATCGCGGCGTCCGCGTACGCGCTAGCCCCGGAATCACTGCCCGCAATAGCAACGCGACCTTGCGTCTTTCGTGCCCGAACATGCGGTCTCTCGCCCGAACGCTTATCCCATAACGGAATGTATTCGTACGTGTATCCGTGCGGCCAACGATTCACCGTAATCGCTTCGATGTCTCGTCGCGCGTTAAACCCTCCCGGTTCAAGTATTGAGGTGAGTTGTTGCCTGATGCTCCTTTCGTGATCGGCAAAGGATCGAGCCATCATGTGACGTCTTCCCAGACGCCACTGGTCTTTCGCGCTTAAGCCCGTGTCGCGAGTATAGGGAACGTGTACAAGATGCAACACGACCGGATCATCGGGCGATTTAGCAAATTGGTAGTCGCCGAGGCTGACCGGGAAATCCATTGCAATGGAGTGATAGAGCCCATTGGGGCAGTATGCCCGCCGTAAACCTAAGTTCTTCATTGCGTGCCAGTTTCGAAGCAACACGTTGGTATACACCAAAGGCCCTTTGACGCTTTGCGCTAAAGCCGCTTTCTGCGTCGCAGGTAACGTCGGGAAAATATGGGGAATGGTTCGGTGATAACACGCGAGCACGCAGTTTGTACCGCGCGCCTCATACAGCTCGCCGCCCCGCGTATAGCGAATCCTCACGATTGCATTGCGACCACTCAGGACCTCCTCGACGTTAATTACCGTGCTGTTGAGCCTGATGCGTACAGCTTCGTCCAATTGATCCAGCGCTTCGTAGTCTATGCGCGCAGTGATCATGTCCTTCATGTTCGCGGCAGGCGTGATCCGAGGAATGAGTTTCTTGACCAGCAATCGCGCAAGCGATGCATTTCCATCGGGGAAGTGAAAAATATATGGTTCATCATCCTCGTCGCGACGATTCAACAAGCCGCCAAATCCCGGCAACCACATGTCGACAGCATCGAGAGCAGAAAGCGCATCGATTCCCAAGGCCCAGTAGTTGAGTGTCATCTTCCCCAACAAATGGACCACTTCGTCTCCACACCCCAGATACTTTCGGAGAAATTGCTCGATACTGATGTTGCCAAGAAGTTCTCTGCGTTGACGCCGATTGAGCCCGGTTAACGGACGCTGCTTGGTCGTCATTAAATTCAGTAATTCTGTCCGAGCCGTTTTCGACAACGGCACGTTGTTCACCTCGTTCACGAAACCTGGATCGAGGTATTCATTGAGTCTTATCGGAACGAGGCGATCCACACCGTAGTGTTCCCTATCAAAGAAGACTTGACTCCTTAGCCCATGGTTTCTCATGAAGGCCTGATCAAAAGCATCATAGAAAACGGAAAAATCCACCGTTAGCTCACTCAGTAACTTCTTTGCCACGTTACTGAACTGCCCAGGACTCTCAAGCGACTGGCTACCCCCGTAACCTATATAAGTCTTGCCGTGATAGGAAAACTCGTTACGCTTTGCATGCCCACCGAAATCGTCGTGGTTGTCCAAGATCAGAACTCGAGCGCCGGGTTTGGCTTGGCGATAGAAATAAGCTGCGGACAAACCACTGAGGCCACCGCCGACCACCACCAAGTCGTATGGCGTTGTATCGGCGCGAGGATTACTACTCAGTGATACCCCATTAAATGCGAGTTCGTGCATAGCATCAAACGACCCGGGATGTGAACCTCGCATGCCGGTGCGTGCCGGCGGATAGGCAGCGTAACTGTCGGCCACAATCCGATTTGAGAGTCCTAATCCGCCCGCCGCTACGGCCACACCAGCAACAAACTCTCGACGGGTAATCGCGCGGTTCATGCCAAGGTATAGGTCGGAACTCATGTCAGTATGTTAAGCATTGTCCACCGGTATTGTGGAGGTCGTGTCCTCGTCAACATGAAGCATAGTCTCTGTGGCGAGAACGAGAAAAGGAGCCCCTTCATCAACGTTGAAGTAAACGTCAACTTTTATTGTGGTATTTTGAAGCCTCCACAAGGCTGGCGCGGTTCGTAATGCTCCTACGATCCATAGTCGTGATTGCGGTCACCACGGGCGCAACCATCTTCGCGTCCGACGCCAGCGAGAAAGTCCTCAACGTATATAACTGGGCCGACTACATCGGCGAAACAACGGTAAAGAACTTTGAGGACGAGTACGGGATTAAAGTCAATTACGACGTCTACGATTCAGCCCAAATCGTTGACGCAAAACTCATGGCCGGAAAATCCGGCTATGACGTCGTCGTGCATGCCGCGTCGAATTCCGCACGTCTGATACCCATCGGAGTATTCCGAGAACTCGACAAGAGCCAGCTTCCGAATTGGAACAAGCTGGACCCAATCCTTTTGACCAATTTCGCCAAATACGACCCTGGGAATCAATACGGCGTTCCTTACATGTGGGGCACGACGGGTTTTACGTATAACGCGGACATGGTGACCGAACGTATGCCCAACGCGCCAATAGGCAGCTCACAATTGATTTTTGATCCGGATACCGTATCGAAATTTGCGGACTGCGGCGTGACGATGTTGGATTCGGCCAGTGAGGTTATCGGTATGGCAATGCTGTACCTGGGCCACGACTCCAATTCGGTCGTGCCCGAGCATCTTGCGCAGGCCGAAGAGCTTTTGCGTTCAATTCGACCGTACGTGAAATATTTCAGCTCGACCAAACTATTGCTTGACTTACCTAGCAAGGAAGTCTGTATCGCGATGAGCTGGTCGGGCGACTATTCGGTCGCCAGCAGGCGCGCTGCCGACGCCGGAATCGATGTCACCCTCGGTTACACAATCCCAGTCGAGGGATCATTGATTTGGTTCGATGTAGCCTACATTCCGGCCGGCGCCAACAACGTACGGGGCGCACACTTATTCCTGGATTTCATCATGCGCCCCGAGGTCATCGCCGAGGTTTCTGATTTCATTGGCTACGCTAATGCTAATCGCGAGGCAAGCGCTTTGATGGATGTGAACATCACATCCGATCCAGCCATTTATCCCGACGAGATCACACAAAAACGGCTACGTTCCACGCAAACTTTACACCCCAAATTGGAGCGACTGAGATCGCGGGTATGGACCCGCGTGAAATCCGGACTGTGACAAAACGATGAATGAACAAAACGACAATTCGCGTGAAAGCATCACCGCGCGAACTTCGGCACAGAGTCATTCCCTTAACAACGCCGCAGAACCGTTTATACGGATCGAAAGGCTCACGAAACACTTTGATGGCACGGCGGTTGTCGAAAAAATCGATCTCGATATCTACCAAGGTGAACTCTTTGCGATTCTTGGTGGTTCGGGATGCGGTAAAACGACATTGCTTCGTATGCTCGCAGGCTTCGAGACGCCTTCAGCAGGCCGCGTCTTTATCGACGGAATCGACATGACCGGCCTACCCCCTTATCAGCGACCCGTGAATATGATGGTCCAGTCCTACGCGGTTTTTCCGCACATGACCGTCGAGCGGAATGTCGCCTACGGACTAAAAAAGGAAGGTGTCGATAAATCGCAGATCGAGGAACAGGTTCATCAGATGCTCTCTCTGGTCCAACTTTCGGGTTACGAAAAACGGAAACCACACCAACTTTCCGGCGGTCAATTGCAAAGGGTCGCTCTCGCGCGCGCGTTGGTGAAAAAACCTAAAGTTCTGCTCTTGGATGAACCCTTGGCGGCATTGGACAAAAAACTGAGGGAGCGTACGCAGTTCGAACTCACGAACATCCAAAACGAACTCGGTATTACCTTCATCGTCGTCACGCACGACCAGGAAGAGGCCATGAATTTAGCCACGAGAATTGCGGTCATGGACCAAGGTAGATTTGTACAAATCGGTACACCAACCCACGTCTATGAATCGCCCTCAAATCGATTCGTCGCCGATTTTTTTGGCACGATGAACATGTTCGAAGGTAGCGTATCCCAAGTCACCCACAACCATTTGCTCATCCATACCGCCGACATCGGCATGGTTAACGCCCCACAAACTCCGGGCGCGAACGTAGGAAGCCGAGTCTGGCTGGCCGTGCGGCCAGAAAAAATTACGATCAGTAATGAGTCCCTGGTGTCCGAGGATACGACGTGCATCAAAGGTGTCATATCGGATCTCGGTTACTACGGGAATCGCACGGTTTATCGCGTGACGACCGACACTTCGTCCGTTGTCGAAATCAGTGCCCAGAATCAACTCCGAACATCGGAACCCGCACTCGGTTTGGCCGATGAAGTATTCGTTTCCTGGGATCTAACCAACAGCATCGTCCTAAAAGAATGAAAAACACCTACAGCGAAATAACGGACAGGGCCTGGGAGTTGTTCGTCGTCTACCTGCCCTATCTTTGGCTGGTCCTATTTTTCCTGGCGCCTTTTCTAATCGTTTTCAAAATCAGCTTCGCCGACCCGATTATTGCGCAACCTCCATTTACGCCTTTGTTCGATTGGGCAAGAAGTGGCACGAGCGCGTTGTACATCACGTTTGACAACTTCCTCTTCCTATTTGAAGACGATCTATATTGGTTGAGCTACGTCAAATCGCTGAAGGTTGCGGCCATTTCGACCCTATGCTGCCTTTTCCTCGGGTATCCGATGGCATATGCCATCACCCGTGCCGACACGACGACCAGGAACATCCTCCTGTTGTTAATCATCTTGCCGTTCTGGACCTCATTCCTTCTTCGGGTCTATGCGTGGATGGGCATGCTGTCGACCCACGGGCTAATCAACAAGGGGTTGCTTTGGATGGGGTTCATCGACGCACCGATAAAACTCCTCTACACGGACTTCGCCGTCTATCTAGGCATTGTCTATACCTACCTACCGTTCATGATCTTGCCGCTGTACGCAGCGCTTCAGAAGCTTGATCTGTCCATGCACGAGGCAGCATCTGATCTTGGTGCGACTCCATTTCGAGTGTTCATCGACATTACGCTACCTCTGTCGGCAAGCGGAATCATCGCCGGCTGTCTTTTAGTCTTCATCCCAGCCATCGGCGAATACGTCATACCCGCTCTACTCGGCGGTCCGGACTCGCTAATGATAGGCAGGCAATTATTTAACGAATTCTTCGAAAATCGCGATTGGCCGGTGGCTAGCGCAGTCGCGACGATTCTTCTCTTTATCCTCGTTATACCCATCATGCTGTTCCAACGCTTTCAGATTACCTCCGAAACCAACGGCGGCGAATGAGACAGCGATCAACATTCTTGTTTACGACACTCGCGTTCGGCTATGCCTTTTTGTATTTACCGATCGTGATCTTGATGGTCTATTCCTTCAACGACTCGCGGATCCAATCCGTGTGGAATGGCTTTTCTCTGCGTTGGTACGCTTCTCTACTCGAGAACGTGCAAATTATCGACGCCGCCCTCCTAAGCCTTCAGATTGCGATCATCAGCGCAACCATCGCCACCGTCCTAGGCACCTTGGCCGGGTTGTCGATGACACACATGGGAAGGTTCAAGGGCCGACTGTTGTTCACCGGCCTTATAGCAGCCCCTTTGATCATGCCGGAAGTAATTACAGGGCTTTCGTTGCTGCTGGTATTCGTCAGCACAGAACAGTGGATCGGTTGGCCTGAAAACAGGGGGACAGTGACAATTATCATCGCCCACATCACGTTTTCGATGGCATTCGTTGCCGTGATCGTTCAATCACGGCTGTCCACGGCGGATAGGTCATTGGAAGAAGCCGCCATGGACCTTGGCGGACGACCCTTTCGGGTCGCGATTGACGTTACGCTGCCCCTTATCGCCCCGGCGATGATCGCGGGTTGGCTTCTGTCATTTACTTTGTCGTTGGACGACCTGGTCATTGCCAGTTTTGTATCTGGTCCCGGTGCAAGCACACTCCCCATGGTCATCTTCTCCAAGGTCAAGTTAGGGGTTGCTCCCGACGTCAACGCGCTGGCGACCCTCATTATTCTCATGGTCGGCATCGGCATCGTCATCGCCGGATTCGTTATGCAACAAAGGGAAAGAGCCAGGATTTCACAACGTCAGGCCCTGCGATGAACAGCTCAAACGACTTCTGTATGCCTGGGGAATGGACAGAACACGAGTGCTGCTGGATGGCGTGGCCGCCGGAACCGCGCCGCAGCATCTACCCCAATCTTGACAACATGCGTCGCCAATATGCCAACGTCGCCAGCGCCATCGCCGATTTCGAACCCGTCAGGCTCTTGGCGACAACCGAAACGGTCGACGACGCGAGAAAACAATGCAGTGGCAACGTGGAAGTGATCGAACAAGCGCTAGACGATGCCTGGTTGCGCGATATCGGTCCCACCTTCGTATCTAACTCAAAACAATTGGGCGGCATCGACTGGCAATTTAACTGTTGGGGTGATCCAGAGTCGGCCCATGCAACAGACGCGACAATTGCCCGTGTTATTAATGAATGGACGGGGGCAACCAACTTGCCCGCTTCAATCTTTCTCGAGGGCGGCGCGATCCACTCGAACGGCGAGGGTTTGTTGCTGACCACCAGCAACGTCGTACTGAATCGCAATCGAAATCCGAACTTAACCAAGCTGAAGGCGGAACGTTTGTTCAGGGACTATCTCGGGGTCGATACGGTGGTGTGGCTCGAGCACGCGTTGGAATACGACGATACCGACGGTCACGTGGACAACCTGGCTTGTTTTGCCAACTCAAGCCTAGCGCTTGTCCTCTCTGAATCAGACCCACAAGACCCGAATTACGTACGCCTCCACAAAAACATCGACACGCTCAGCAACGTGACGACCACAAACGGCGATCGGCTCGAGATTGTCAAGATTCAGCAACCTGCTCGACAGGACTACCGTGGCGAACGGTTACCTCTCTCGTACATCAACTTCTACATCGCCAATGGTGGCGTCGTTTTACCCGAATTCGATGACCCAATGGATCGGCCCGCTCTTGAGACTATCAGCGCCGCATTCCCTGGACGGGAGATCGTCCAGCTCCCCGCCGTCGAAATTACCAAGGGCGGCGGTTGCATTCACTGCATCACCCAGCAACAGCCAAAAATCGTCCCTGCAATTTAGGCGTATCCGGACAGCACCCCCAATCGCAATGGGTATTTGAATACAACCCTACTGCTCATCTTGAAGGTCTGATGGCCGATCGGCGATAACATCGGGCGGCAGATAGTCGAATATGAAAGTGATCCGGTCTTCCTTCCCTTTGTTCATGACGCTATGGCTTTTTTGGTTATTCACCTCATAGGCCCGACCCACAGATAGCTGGTACGGGCGGCCATCAATCATAAACCTGACTCTCGGGTTGGTCGTCAGTGGGACATGGATACGATGTCCTGCGTGAAACGAAGGGTGGCGATCGACGTGAGGCTTGATGATGTTTCCCGCAGGTAACTTTGCCACCATAGATCGAATGATGGTGCCTCCAGCCGGATAGTGCGTAGCCAATATCCCGTGCATGACGGGTATCGCGAAATCGGCCAAAAGGTCCCAGCCCTGTTCCTTTTTCACTTCGATCTCGGGCCACCCTGAACCGTCGGTAAACACCAGAACGACGGACTCTGTTTGACTGTGCACCTCGTATTCGTTTTGGCGGATTCGTTGTGCTGACCAATCGGCAGGGCCCAATTCGATCACCGCGTCCCTAAGCTTTGCTATCTCGATCGGCCCTAGGTCTCTCAACGATTCTTCGATGTCCATTTTCGTATCGTATATCAAACCGAATGGCCCAAAAAAAACGTGTCAAAGACGGCGATTTCTGCGTGACCGCCAAATAAGATAGTGCTAACTATGTCAAGACCTGCTGATCGAACCTCATAATCAACCCATAGCAAATGGCCATCGACGAACATTCGTTATCGCCAAAAGCGATCCTTAACCAAGCTATCGGCCTGATCAATTCAGGCCAGATCGGCGCCGCCATGCGGGTTTGTCGCGACGCCCTCAAAACGGAACCTGATGACGTGAACATGACCGCTCTCCTGGGCGCGATGCTACTCAAGTCGCGGGAGACAAATTTAGCCGAGAAATACCTGCGTCGCGCGATCGATCTTGCTCCTAATTTTGCCAAACCGCATGAGGATCTTGGCTTTCTCCTTGTTGAGACAGAGCGCCCGAACGAGGCCGTCGAGGTGCTGGAGAACGCGACGCGGCTCGACCCTACGTCTGAACTGGCGTTTTACACGCTTGGTCGCGCACTGGCTGCGATCGATAAGGGTCCAGAATCCGATGTCGCGTTCGAAGCGTCCTTCGAACTCAACCCGGAGCGGAAACAACTAGCTCTTGCAGCGGAACATCACAAAGCCGGACGCGTGGAAGAAGCCGAAAGGGCCTACCGCGCCTTATTGCGGGACAATCCGAACAACGTCGACGCAATGCGTTTATTGGCTGGTATCGTCGCAAACCGCCACAACGTAGACGAAGCAGAGCCCTTACTTAGAAGCGCTATCGCGTTAGCACCCGATTTCTACCTTGCTCTACTCGACCTGGGCGGAATCCTTCATGAACAACATCGATACGCCGAAGCCATCGAGTGTTTTGAGCGTGCCGTCGAGTTAGAGCCCAATAGCAGTCGATCGCACTATATGTTGGCATCGACGCAAGCGCCTGCGGGGCAAACCTATAGAGCGTTGGATTCCTATCGTCGCGTCCTCGAGTTGAGACCCCAGCACGCGGGCGCCTGGCTTGGCCTGGGGCACACGCTGAAAACAGTAGGACGCCAGACCGAAGCCATCCATGCATATCGCGAAAGTATTAACGTTCGTCCAAACAACGGGGAAAGCTACTGGAGCCTTGCTAACCTCAAAACGTACGAGCTTTCGAAAGCCGACATCGAGGCGATGGAGTCTTCAGTAGAAGGCGACGAGAATTTGACTGATCAGTCCGCGGTCAATTTTCTCTTTGCGCTCGCCAAAGTCCATGAGGACGGCGGTCGCTTCGATCGGGCTTGGGACTACTACCACCAAGGCAATCGCAAGCAGCGCTCGTTGGAACACTACGACCCGGTACAAACCGAGGTAAGCAACGACGAAATCATTCAGGTGTTTAACGAAGAGTTCTTGCGCTCAAACACGGATTTAGGTGATCCATCCATGGCACCCATCTTTGTCGTTGGATTACCGCGTTCCGGATCAACACTGATCGAACAGATATTGGCGAGTCACAGCATGGTTGAGGGAACATCGGAACTGCCTTATATCGGGCGAGTTGCGACATCCCTGAATCGAAATCGTGCCGACGGCGTAAATTATCCTTTCGCCGTCCGCGAACTAAGAGAAGCCAATTTCCGGGGGCTTGGCCAAGACTACCTCAATCTGGCCAACGCCCATCGACAGACCGAAAAGCCCCACTTTATCGACAAGAACCCGAACAACTTTCCGTCGATTGGACTCATCCATCTGGTTCTGCCCAACGCCAAGATCATTGACGCACGAAGATACCCATTGGATTCAACGCTAAGTTGTTATCGCCAACTGTTTGCTAAAGGACAGACTTTCGTCTACGACTTAACCGAAATCGGCGAGTACTTTCTTCAATATCAACGCATGTTGGATCATTGGCATCAGGTGCTCCCCAACCGCGTCTTGACGGTTCAATACGAGGATGTGGTGAACGATCTCGAGGGCCAGGTACGTCGACTTCTCGAGTACTGCGAATTGCCCTGGGAGGACGCCTGCATCCGATTCCACGAAACCGAACGACCCATACGAACGGCCAGTTCCGAGCAGGTCCGACAGCCGATTTACTCCAAATCGATTCACTTTTGGCGTAATTACGAAGTGCATCTCGACGAATTGATTGACGTATTAGAGCCCGTCCTACCGCGTTACCAACAATACGAATCCTTAAACCACATCGCGTCAAAGTCACGTGAGGATTAGTTAGTCGTTTGGGGTCCTTCAAACGGCCATGCCTCAAGACCGTGGATTGCATTCCTGATATCTAGGGATAGATTTAACGACAGCTTCGTTTTCATCTGATCGAGGTCATAGAGCGTCACCGTCGAAGGCGACGATCCTCCCGCAATCAACCCGTGGTCGATCACACAAAGGCCTCGGCCGAAAGCCTGGCGTGCAACCCGCGTATCGTCGAGTTCGGTATGGGTGAGCAGCGACGGGTTGTATATCGGAAGGTGAAACACACCTTGCTTTCCTTGCTGGGGAACAAATCGAACCACATTCTTTTGCGTATCGTTGAACAAAACGCCGCTCCGATAGGGTCGCGCGTTGTGAGTTCCATCGGGCAACGTCGCGACTCGATTAATGTACTTCCCGGTGTACGCATGCAAACCGGCCGTGTGCAAGCCGCTGATGTACATGGCTCGACTGTCGCAAAAGACGCTATTGATGTGGAGCTCGTTGTGCAAGGGAGGACCGTGCCGACTTTCCGGATCAAAGGGGACGGCACGAAGGCCTTTCTTATCCCGCGACACACTGAGGCCCCATGCAAAATGATTGCGTTCTAAGTCGAATCCGAGGACAGAATCGAACCCCGTCGAGGTGAGGTAGAGTCGACGCTCGTACCGACTAATCTCGTGACAGTGTTTGAGGTAGGGGCAGCGATACGACGTGAGTTGATTGAACGTGTGGTCGTATACGAAAAGTTCGTCGCTCGCGGCGATAAATACCCTATCGCCATCAAACGCGATGCCTCGAAGGCCCCGATCCCAACCTCGACCCTGCCAATCAATGTCCCCCGTATCCCAATCTACTGCTGTCTCTTATACACATCTGACGCTGCCGACGAATAGAGAGGTGAAGATCTCG
>CAXDSX010000019.1:0-19341 GCA_963992075.1 uncultured Pseudomonadales bacterium
CGGCATACGAGATCAGCCTCGGTCTCGTGGGCTCGGAGATGTGTATAAGAGACAGACATTACTTTCTGGACACGCCGTTTTGGCGGCGACGTTTGTCGTCACCGGTCATTGGTTTCTGATCGTCGTTTTTACTTTCGGCACCTTTTATTGCGGCTGGCTTGGGTTTCTATGTGGGATTCCTCAACACTTCGGCCTGAATTCGGACGTGCCAGACTTTCGCTACAACACGCGGACGTTCACCTGTTCGTGGTTGCCGGCGTTCTATTACTGGAATATGCAATACCATTTAGAGCATCACATGTTTCCGGCGGTACCTTTCTACAATCTACCGAAACTCCGGGCAGCGATTGCCCACGACTTGCCCCCCGCGAATCACGGCCTTGTTGCGACCTGGAGGGAACTCTTTGAGATTCGTCGACGGGTTCGCGAGAACCCCGATTATCGGTTTGTTCCCGATGTCCCATTAGCTCGCGAAAGCAACACGAAAGTGACGACGAGACAGTTAGAGCTTCCCATTCAGACGGCGTGAAGTTTCTCTACCTAAATACTTTACAAGTAATTCATAAAATATTGAAATATAAAGATAAAAGAGAAAATAATATCGGCGGATTTCGTCGGTAACGTCCGCGTGCTTGGTGGATAGGATGAATAGATGGGAGCAGAGGTGACTTTGCTTTATAGATCAGCGCAGTATCTGAGCAGATGCTGGTTCTTTCTTTCTAGAGCGTAAAGGACAACAATTCGCGGCTCGGTCCAGATCGGACCGACCGATGACAACACCGAGGGGAGTGAAATGAGTGTGATGATCACGCTTGAGATGCCGATCAAAAGCGATAAGTTAGACGAGTATCTTGGGATCATGAAGCAAGCGCTTGTTGAGACACGCAGTTACAAGGGCTGTGAAAGTGTCGAGACGTATGTCGAAAAAGAAAAGTCCGTGGTGTGTCTGGTCGAACGTTGGAACAGCGTTGAAGACCAACAAGCGTACATGGCTTGGCGCATGGAGACCGGATTATTGGAAGCGCTGGGACCCTACCTCGACGGTGATCTCGTGAATCGGGTTTTTGATATCCACGCGGACGTTTAAGTAACGCGCTGATGTTGATAAAGCCTATACAGCAACGGGACCGGTCGTGAAGTACCTCACTGACGATGTTCGAATCACAGGAACGGAAGAGGTTATCGCCCCCGAGTCCTTGATCGCCGAACAACCCATGTTGGATACGGCATCGCGCACCGTCTACGAGACGCGGGGAGCCATCAGTCAAATCCTAAAAGGGGAAGATCGACGATTGCTCGTCGTTGTGGGCCCATGTTCTATCCATGACCCAGATGCCGCTCGGGAATACGCAGGTCGGCTTCTCGAAGCATCTCAAGCCCATGTCGATGATCTTCTCATTATCATGCGGGTTTACTTCGAAAAGCCCCGTACCACGGTAGGATGGAAGGGTCTCATCAACGATCCCCATTTGAATGGGTCTTTCGATATCAACGCGGGCCTAAAAACGGCGCGTGGGTTATTGAGGGATGTCGCAGAAATGGGTCTCGGGACGGGGACTGAATACCTTGACCCTATCACGCCGCAATATTTGGGCGATCTCGTTAGTTGGGGGGCGATCGGAGCGCGTACTACGGAAAGTCAGGTCCATCGCCAACTTGCTTCGGGTCTATCGTGCCCTGTGGGATTCAAGAACAGTACCGATGGTTCGATTCAAGTCGCCGTGGACGCCATTAAATCAGCAAGTCACGAACACATTTTTTTGTCGGTGACCAAGCGCGGACATTCGGCGAAGTTCACCACGTCGGGAAATGGCGATTGTCACCTGATCCTTCGTGGCGGTGGCGGAAAAACGAATTTCGACAATCCCTCCGTACATTACGCGAGCCGGTTACTCGAACAGGCGGGACTTGCAACCAGGGTTATGATCGATATGAGTCATGCCAACAGTGGTAAAGATTATCGCCAGCAGCTTTCTGTTTGTAAGGATATATGTACGCAGGTCGAACGCGGCGAGACCCGTATTTTCGGAGTCATGCTTGAAAGCAATCTTATCGAAGGCAATCAACCGATCGGTACAGGTCAAGAGCTCGCGTACGGCTGCAGTATTACGGATGCCTGCATCGGTTGGGACGATACGGTCTCGAGCTTGAAGCGGCTTGCGGGAGCGAGTCGAGCGAGGGTCTCTTCCAAACTACGGAGCCCGGGACTTTGGTGATCAGGAAGGTTTGAGGGAGCCCTTGACCCTCACCTCGTAGGCGGAGCATCCTTCAAATCCCATGTTTTCATTCGATTGAAGTCGCGGACTCGTGTGCGCGAATTCAATCTTCGCGGTTAGGCTCTCGAACAACGGCACGATCAATCCACACCTGTTCTGTAGTGGGGTTGTATCGCGCGTGGAACGGTCGTGGAACGTGGCGACAGTATTCGCGCATTCGGACCATTGCGTCCGGTACTGAATCCGCCACAAAGTAGACCGGTTGATAATCTGTGACCGGGTAATCTTGCAACGCGGCTACTGAGGGGTTCCACGGCTGTAGTGCTTTGTTTGGCTCAAGGTCGTTAGCGGTTCTATTGTGCGAGCAGGCTTTTTTCAATTCGCCGTAACTTGAAAGCAATCCCGCACCGTAAGCTTTAAGCTGGCCGTGGTTTTCGATTAATCCAAACTCGACTGAATGCCAATAACATCTAGCAAGGCGCTCGATCTCTGGCTCGCTCGCGCCGAGACTCGCCAGCCCGATCTCCTGGGATAGATCGGCAAATGATGGGTCCGCCAACATAGGCGCGTGGCCAATTAGTTCATGGCACACGTCGGGCTCAGGTGTATAAAACGGCTTCGAGTGGTGCCGAACGTATTGCGTGCAAAAGAAAACACGAAAAGCCAAGCCGTTAAGGAAATCTCGTTGACTTAATAGACCGGCAACTGGCCGCAGTCTGAATCCTGTTCGCAGTTCCAGAAAGGCACTCACGTCACGCCCCTGAGGGATATTGTTCTCGGAATAACCGCACTCTTTTTCCATGACTTCAAATACTCGGATGTATTCTGGACATGCGTATAACCGATGGAGATCACGGAGGTTGAGAAAAACCTTCGACCATGTTTCGAGCTCTTCTGCTGTGTACTTGACCATGGGTATTGGTTGACCGTGTACAAAGCCTCTCGCTAGGGCGTCGATTTGAGCACGCCTCTCGCGATACTTCGCGTCCTTGAATCCTGGATGATCCGAGTCAAGTCCTGACTTGGCCTGCAGGATACGGTCGCCAATCAGGTCTAGTTCGACAATTTGTCGGGGAAACCAAGGCACTTTCTTGTAGTCAAGAATCAGTACGTTGAGTTGTTTTTCTTCTAATGCCGCAAGCACAGCTTCAATGTTTCGGTCCCCGCGCAAACCCTCACAGTCGACGTAAAAGTTAAAGCTATCTCGACGTATGGGCCGAGATTCGATGTGTGTGATGTTCACGCCATATTCTGCAAATGGCGCTAAGGTCGAGTGTAATGCTCCGGCTTTATCTGAAAGTTCAATCAGCAGCGAAAGCCGCGGCTCGTTAGTAGTTGTGGAGAGTGGTGACACAAGCGCCCAGATTTACAGACGTAAAAAGCTTGTTAACGCACGAGCACGGGTGGGGTTCAGTGTCATAGGTTAACTCAAGTTGTGCAGCCAGGCCGCGTGTTGCGGTGCTTTCTTGGTAACCGACCACTCTTCAAGCATTTCGTCTGCACTATCTTTCAACTGTTGCATCTGTTCTTCCGTGCCTTTGTTCACTGCCAATTCGAGTCGATGGCCGCTTGGGTCAAAGAAATAAATCGAGTCAAAGATGCCATGATTAACAGGTCCAATGACCTCTCTGCCGGTATCTTCGATCCTTTTCTTGTAACGAGTCAGTTCCTCGAAACTAGTGACTTCAAATGCAACGTGCTGAACCCATTCAGGTGTTTGTTCGTCTCGTCCCATCTCCGGTGAATTAGGCAGTTCAAAGAAGGCGAGTACGTTGTCATTACCGGCATCAAGGAACACGTGCATGTACGGATCCGGCGCGCCGGTTGACGGAACCTTGTCTTCAGCGATGGCGAGTTTGAATTCCATGTCGAGCACATCACGATAGAAGTTCACCGTCGCTTTGGCGTCGATACAGCGATAAGCCACATGATGAATCTTCTTCAAGCTCATGCAGTTGCTTCCAGCGCGCTGCGATTCATCTGATTACGCTCCATGGATTCAAAGAGCGCTTGGAAGTTGCCTTCGCCGAAGCCTTCGTCACCTTTGCGTTCGATAAACTCGAAGAATATTGGGCCAACCATTGTCTCGGTGAATACCTGCAATAATAGCTTGGGAGAACCATCTTCGGTCGTGCCATCGAGAAGAATTCCACGAGCTTTCAGTTCTTCCACGGCTTCGCCGTGTCCTGGCAGTCTTTCTTCGAGCTTGTCGTAGTAGTCGTCGGGTGGCGGCGTCATCAGCGTCACGCCCGAGGCGATAAGTTTGTCCAGCGTCTCGATAAGGTCTTCCGTTGCAAAGGCGATGTGTTGAATACCTTCGCCGTTGTATTGGAGGAGATACTCTTCAATCTGACCCGCGCTGTTGCCACGTCCTTCTTCATTTAATGGGATCCGAATCTTGTTATCCGGTGCAGTCATCGCGCGAGACAATAACCCTGACTGTTCTCCCCTAATATCGAAATGCCGAATCTCTCGGAAGTTGAAGAACTTCTCATAAAATCCCACCCAGTAATCCATCCTGCCTCGATAAACATTATGGGTTAGGTGATCGACGACTTTGAGGCCTAATCCTTCGGGATAGGGATCTACGCCCGCCAGGTATTCAAAGTCGATGTCGTAGATACTGCTGCCGGGTTTGTAACGATCGATCAGATAGAGCGGCGCGCCGCCTATTCCTTTGATGGTGGGTAACCTAAGTTCCATCGGGCCGGTGGGAATGTCTATTGGCTGTGCGCCAAGTTCAATTGCACGCTCGTAGGCAAGCTGAGAATCCTTGACTCTAAAGGCGAGTCCAGACGCGCAGGGACCATGTTCCTCCGCATGGTAGAAGGCGAGGCTCTCAGGTTCATAGCTGATAATGAAGTTGACGTCGCCCTGGCGCCATAAATGGACGGCTTTTGACCGGTGTTCTGCCACCTTCGTAAAACCTAGCCGGGTAAATACCGCTTCGAGGTGGCCGGGTTCCCGCGCTGAAAATTCAACGAACTCGAAGCCATCCAGACCCATTGGATTGTCCACGCTGCTACCTATTGCCTAGAAAAACGTGAGTCAATCATAGTCTCGGAATTACGAAATATTTCTCTTTTATCACTACTTTGGGGAATTAATTTAGTGTAATCTTCTAATATACATAAATAATGTGAATAAATAGTTTAATGGACAGACTTGACGTGAAACTGCTGGAAGCGCTTCAGCAGGATGGTCGAATGCCAAACGTGCAGCTCGCCGAAACGATTGGATTGTCGGAGTCGCCTACCTTCCGGAGAGTCAAACTCTTGGAAGAGTCAGGGATGATTCGAGGTTATGTCGCGTTGCTCGATCAGATCAAGCTTGGACTTCAAGTGACAGCATTTGTCAGTGTTCGGATGGAGAGACAATCAAGCCGACATGACTTCCACCAGTGTGTTGAAGATGAGCCGCACATTACCGAATGTTATGCCATGAGTGGTGGGTTTGATTTTCTGATGAAAGTTGTCGCCCGGGATATGGATCATTTTGCTGCACTCTGCATGCAGGACATCCTCAATTTTCCTGGCGTTCAACATGTTGAATCTTCGTTTAGTCTTAAAGCTGTGAAGTCTTCACACGCATTACCTGTCGATCCCCAACACAGTCCCCACGAGGTTTCGTCGAGTTAAGAGACCAACAGTCACCCTCAAACGGCCCAACGAGCACGACGTAGAAAGCGGTCTGAAGAATTTCCGCGTTTAGCGAAGGGACACCTCTACTCGTGCTGTGCGCCATTAAACGGCATTGGAACGCCTTGTCACGTAGCGAATCACGCCGGATGGTAGAGCGGCCCGAGGGCTCGTCTGTCGATTTTGATCTATCATGAACTACCGGTCAGCGTGGACTATGTTGGTTGTGTCAAAGCCCTTAAGGACAGTTCGACTGACGAAGCGATGGTCGCTTGCCGTTTGTCTGGCGGTCTTTGGTAGTTTTACTGCTCACGGCGGCTTGTGCGAGACGACCGAACCTGGGCTCAAGAATTTTTATTCTTCGGGCTGGGGGATCGACAGCGCGAACCGGCGTTACCAAGGTCCTAAACGCACCTCGGTCTCGGCGGAGAACATCGATCGACTCGAACTGAAATGGGTATATCAACTAGCGGAGAAAACACCACGCTCGTACCCGTTAGTCTCGGAAGATACGATTTTTTTTGGGGACAGTGGTCGCGGATTAGTCGCTCTTGATCGGGATACCGGGTGTACTCGTTGGACGAGCCCGGTTGAGGGAGTGGAAATATCGACCGCGATTTCGCCCACCCGCATGCCAGACGGTCGGGACGTTCTTATCTTTGGGGTACGGCAGAACGGGATATTCGCGGTGGATGCCAGCGATGGAACTCACATTTGGCGTTATAGCTTTACCGAGGATCATCCGATCCCGATGTATTCTGGTTCGCCTCTTGTGGACGGAGATAATGTCTTCGTACCCATTTCATCCGTGGAAATGGGTCTCACGATTTTACCGTGGTATGGATGCTGCACGACGAGCGGTGCTATGGGAGCCCTCGACTTATCGACCGGAGCCAAGAAGTGGTATACGCCAACGATAAGCGATCCACCAAAAAAGACGGGCCGCCACTGGTTGTTTGTCGAGCGCTACGGCCCAAGTGGAGCGCCCGTTTGGGGGGCTCCGACGCTTGATGCAAAACGTGGCCTGGTCTTTTTTGGGACCGGTCAAAATTATAGCCACCCGACTAGCGCGACCAGCGATGCGATCTTCGCGGTTGATACGAGCGATGGCAACGTTCGGTGGGTGATGCAAGCAACTGCCAACGACGCATACAGCATGGGTTGTGGTATCCCCGGTCATCCGTTGTGTCCGGATCCTGTGGGTCCTGATCACGATTTCGGTGCGCCACCCATCTTGTCGACTTTGCGAGACGGTCGCGAACTCCTCTTCGCGGGCCAAAAATCTGGGGACGTACACGCGTTAGATCCTGACAAGGGGGAGCATGTGTGGAGAAAGCGTATAGGCCGCGGGGGTTTACTCGGTGGCGTCCACTTCGGCATGGCGGTTCATCCTGAACTCGAGCTCGTTTTTGTTCCCATTAGCGATCGGGAAACTGGGACAGGAGAGGGCCAAGCGGCCCCCGGTCTGCACGCGCTAGAGATGGCAAGCGGTGAAACGCGATGGAGTCGGATCATCAAAAGTAGAGGCTGTGTGGGGTGCAGTGGTGGGATCTCGAGCGGCATTGTCGCCAGTCGAGACTTGGTATTTTTCGGCGATTTGGATGGTCGCCTTTGGGCGCTTGACGTCAGCACCGGCGAAACACGCTGGCAACATGACAGTTGGCAACAATACGACGTGGTGAATGGTGACAGGGCCCAGCAAGACGACGAAGGTCGAAGCTATGCCGAGGGTGGCGCGTTTGACGCTCACGGTCCGATGCTCGCGGATGATCTTCTGATCGTCGCATCGGGGTACGGCAACTTCGGACAGCGAGGCGGCAATGCGCTCCTGGTCTTTCAAATAAAACCGGACGCCCTACCGTGAACGACTCGGTTTCTGGTGAACTGCGCATGCAGCGGATGGCGGCGACCGGATTGGATTGGGCATTGATCACCGTCGTGACGCTACTTGTGATTCTCGTGACAGGGGTTCTTGAACACGCTGAGGATTACGCGAACGTCGGTCAGTCCACGGCCAATGCCGTGCTTTGCGGACTGCCGGCTTACCTGATACTGAATGGTTGGTTGTTGTGGACCCGAGGCCAGACCGCGGGCAAAGCCGCGATGAGTCTCATGATCGTGGATCACCCAACGGGCAACTGCGCGAGCTTTTGGAAACTGTTGTTCGTCAGGGCACTCATACCCGTCGTGGTCATCGCGGTGGGATTCATTTGGGAGCCGATGTGGTTGCTGGTGCTTATCGATTTTTGTTTTATCTTTCGGAAAGATCAACGCTGCTTGCACGACTGGGTTGCTGGTACACGCGTCGTTAAACGCGTTGCGGATCAATAGACGGAACTGGACTCCGCGTCGTCGGCGATTGAGGCCTTCAGCTTGGCGATTTCATCATCGATTTGTGCGTCGACCGCGAGTTCACGCTCAGCGCGAGCGTACCAATATCGTGCATTTCTTAAGTCGCCCTCGAGCATATGCGCGATACCGTGTGCCCATGCTCCGGGGGTTGAATCGTCGTTCTGAACAATCGTGTGCGCAGCTTCCCAATCGCCATTCTCTAGCAACGCGATTGCGTCATGTAGCGTATTCATGCGACCGACCCTAGCAGTGACCTGGGCCGATTTCCACGGGCGTTAGGACGCTCTTGGACGAAAGAAACGGGACCCCAGCGACCAACAACAGCCAACGACGATGAGTCCGATCAACGCAACAATACCACCGTATCGCTTGCCGAGAGCTTGATACCCCCGGACCCCCACCTGTCGGACTTGGTCGTAGTCATTCGGGATCGGGAGCACGCCGTTGTCCTCAACGTAGCTGTCGTACGCAGCGCGCATCCGACGAAAACGCCCGGGAAGTTCGAGCGCAAGGTCCTGGTATTCGCCTGGATCTTCCGCAATGTTGTAGAGGTGCCATTGACCGTCGCCAACTGACGGACGGTTCATGACGATTTTGTAGTCGCCTTGAAAGAGGGCGGCGTTACCGCCGACCTCGTAACCAGTCACTTCCGAGTCATCGCGTATGCGTTCGGTTCGGGCTTGTAGAATGGGTCGTAGCGACTTGCCCGTTAACGGCTCAATGTCTTTTCCTTGGTACCGCGATCCGGGATGTTCAATGTTCGCGATGTCGAGAATTGTCGCGGCGAGGTCTTTGACGTAGGTAAAAGCGTGGGACAGCCTCGATAGGCCGACTACCGACGGCCCGGAAATCACGAGTGGAACGCGCATACCTCCCTCGCCTGCGTAAAACTTGTAGAACGCGAGCGGCGAGGCGGCGGCCGATGCATTGTCGGTTCCCAAAAAATTAAAACTGCCGCGTTCGCCAAGGCGCTCAATGTCCGTATGGTAACCGTTCAGCCGTAACCACCATCCAAACAACGGCCCCGCTAACGCCACGGGATTGGAAGGTTCAGGGCCGTTATCCGAGGTGACGATAAAAAGTGTGTTGGTGTATTGGTCGGTCTGCTCGAGGTGACTAATCAAACGGCCGAGGTGGTAGTCCATGGCTTCCACCATGCCGGCATACACGGCCATTTGCTTTGACTCGCGTTCTTGTTCCACCGTAGACAACTCGTTCCATTCCCGGGTCGTCGGCATGTCGATCAATCGAGTCGTTGGGGGCACGATTCCTCGTTTAATAGCTTCTTGAAATCTCGTGGTTCGAACCGCATCCCAGCCTTCATCGTAACGGCGGCTGTATCTGGCGGTAAATTCAGGCGGCGTTTGCACAGGGATGTGAACTGCTTGAAAAGAGAGGTAGCCAAAAAAAGGTTGATCGCTTGACGCGTCACCGATGAACTCGATGAGACGATCGACGAGATATTCGGAAGAATAAAAATTGTCCGGGAGTTGGAGTGGCTCGTCGTCTTCGAACCAGCGAGCCTCGTCGTAGAGTGGTAAGTACGGTTTTTGTTCCCAATTATCAGCCCCGGTGTCCGCGAGTGAGACCGATCGTATGAATCCGCGTGAGTTGGGCATTTCGTCTAGCCCCAAGTGCCATTTACCCGCCATGTATGTGCGATAGCCTGCATCCGAAAGTAGCTTGGCGATGGTGACCACGTTGGGGCTGAGTGATCCCTTATAGCTTGGGCTATGGGCCTGCTCGGGCGGTACGGCCTCTGGGATATTGGCAACACCGGCACGGTGCGAATCGACACCCGTGAGGAGCATTGCCCTACTCGGGGCACAACTGGCGGCGGTGTGGAAGTTTGTAAAAGCGACCCCCTGTTTGGCCAAGGTGTCGATGGTCGGCGTGGCAATTTCGCTGCCGTAGACGCCGACATCAGAAAACCCCAAGTCGTCCGCGAGAATCAGAACAATGTTGGGTCGGTTATCCGCCGCCGAGACCCCGGCGGAAATCGCGAGACCCAGAAGAACTAAAGACCAACGCGGGTGCATTCAAACACCATAAGCGTTGTTGTGATCGGAGAGAAGTGCCGGCACTGGCGCCACGAGAACACCTTTTCGGTCGGGGCTGCTGCAGGTATCGTCTCCTACTGGTCGGATGGGATGCAGGAGGGGAGAGTGTCTGTAGGAAAACTTGGGTTGAGTTCTGGTGAGTGATCACTTACTCGAGGTGATTGATCGGGGGATCGCGACCTTAACGATGAACCGACCGGAGGCGCGCAATGCGCTTTCGCCGAGCATGATGGCGGGGCTCGAAGAAGCGATTCCCCGCCTCGCCGGTGATCCCAAAGTACGCGTCGTCGTGCTCACGGGAGCCGGTGGGGCGTTTTGCGCCGGTGGAGACGTCAAAGGGTTCGCGGGGGCGAATGCTAAGGCGGCTCAACGGCCGAGTTTTGAGGATCGGGTGGAAGGTCTTCGCTCGAGTACCGAATTGGTACAGCATTTACACGAGATGCCAAAACCAACCATTGCGGTGATTTCCGGTCCTGCCGCGGGTGGTGGTCTGTCGTTTGCACTAGCATGCGACATTCGTATCGCCGTAGAGACGGCGAAACTCACGACGGCATTTTCAAAGATTGCGGTGTCGGGTGATTACGGTGGATCGTACTTTCTCACTCAACTCGTGGGGACCGCTAAGGCACGTGAATTGTACTTTTCTGCGGACATCATTCTTGCCCCCGAGGCGTTGCAACTGGGCATGCTTAATCAGGTCTATCCGGAAGCGGAATTCGAACAAAAAGCCAAGGCGTACGTGGAACGTTTAGCGGCATTGCCTCCGATCGCTATTGAGTACATGAAGAAGAACCTCAACAAGGCGTTAGATGGCTCGCTAGCCGATGTTCTCGATCTTGAGGCGGATCACATGACGCGGACGTTTGATACATTGGACCATCGGAATGCGGCAAAAGCCTTTGTCGAGAAACGTTTGCCCGAGTTCAACGGTCGCTGATGGTATCTTTTGATCCTGCTATCCATTTGCAACGTAGCTTGCTAAGAATTTGTCCGGGAATCCGAACCGGAACGAAAAATCCTCTCAACAACTGGCCATCAAGACGCGTACACCGATATAGCATCAATGGTTTCTTGCACACGTTCGATAGAACGCTGCGACACTAGTGAAATAAGGCGATCGACGCCGATGTCACCGAATGCATGAACGGTGTCGTCATTGATGGGCACGGAGGGCGTCACGCTGATCTCGATATCGTTTGCGCCGGCCTCTTCCAGTCGTCGCAAGACGTCGCGTGTCTGATCGACATTGAGCGCAAAGCCGTACCAACCTTGCGCGTATTCGACCGTACGGCGAATGGCGGCATCGCTCGATCCACCCACAACGATGGGGGGACCCCCAACTTGGACCGGGCGGGGCGCGGCCCGAACATTATCGAAGCGCACAAACTTACCGTCGAACGATGGATGCTCGTCGTTCCAAAGCGATCGCATGGCATGAACGTACTCGTCGGTGCGCGCGCCTCGTTCATTAAATGGGACGCCTAAGGCGTCGAATTCCTGATGTAGATAACCGGCACCGATGCCGAGCAATAACCGACCACCTGAGACGACGTCAAGACTCGCCATTTCCTTGGCGAGCACCACAGGGTTTCGTTGGGCGATTAGTACGATGCCTGTTCCCAACCGAATAGAGTGTGTGACCCCGGCGACATAGGCGAGGATCGTCGAAGGGTGCAGCATGGCGAATTCGGGATCTGCGGGCGAAGGGGCTTGTCGTGGTTCGGGAAGGACCACGTGTTCGCCCGTCCAAATTGAGTCGAGACCGCTGGCCTCCGCGTGTTGTGCAACTTCGGCTGCAACCTGAGGGTCAGCGCAGATGCCCGAACCAATGCCAAATAATCCAATCTTCATGCCCTATCCTTTAAGCTTAATTTGTTCTTTGATGTCGCTGCGGAGATCCAGGCCATCAGGTTCACTACATGTCCGATTCATGGCTTCTCCTCATGCTGCCCATTCGTTTTCCGGTGCGTCGCCCGCAACCGTGGTCCTGACCATCACGCGAGCCTGTTGCCGATCGAACGCGTGACCACGGTGCAAGACGCACCGATTGTCCCAGATCACGAGGTCTCCGGGACTCCATTGGTGTTTCCAAGTCCTCGGCGGTTGTGCCGACTGATCGGTCAGCCGCCGTAGAAGCTTCCGGCTTGCGGGGACAGGTTGACCGACAATGTGGCTTGCGTGTCGACCAATAAATAGGATCTTGCGACCGCTGTCTGGATGCATTTGTATGATTGGATGTTTGACGGGAGGCAAGTTGGCTAAATCCTCATCGCTCAAGAGTTCCAAGCCGCCATGCCAAGCATGACTGAAGCGGAAGCTATGAATCGCAATTTTGTCCTCTAGCCATGTCTTCATCGAGTCGTCCAGAACGTCGTATCCGGCACGCATATCAGCCCATTCTGTTTCGCCACCTGCCGTCGGAACTACGTGGGCGGCTAACAGCGAAGCTTTTGCCGCCGTACTTTTATACGAACTGTCGGTATGCCATACCGAGTTTCCGATATTAAATCGTGACGGCAAACTTGTCGGCGGCAAAAACCGATTGTTGGCATCGACGTTAGCAATACGAGCCGCGCTCGGGCGGCTCCCGCGCTGGAGCCCGCGTTCGAGGCGGCCGAATCGTCTGGAAAACGCAAAGTGCTCAGATTCGGTGAGACGTTGGGTCGGAAATAACAGCACGGCGTATTGAAACCACGCGGTTTCAATCGCATGAAATTCGTTGTCGGAAAGAGTTGTCAAAGAAACGCCGCTGACCACGGCCCCGAATGCTTCGGTCACGGGCTCAATCTTCATCGATACATTATGCCCGATGCCGCGATCGTGGGCGCTGGGCTTTTTACTATGATGTAGGATCAGACCTCACCCTTTCGTTTCGTCATTCCGTCACCACATCTATACTTGTGGATGCGCGCTCAATGCGTGAGTAAATTTTGGGACTATTTAGACAACTCATCGATAAACCTTGGCAGGTTCAGGCCGCTGACGGGCCGACGACGGACGGGGGTTCAGTTTTTACGGTACATCGTCGTAGCGTTGCTATGTACGTCTTTTTAGCGATTGCGGGCGTGCTATTTTTTCTGCTCGTTGCCGCCTATCACATGCGGATTATTTTAAGCACGGATTGGGTTGCTTTGCCCGAACCTCCTCTACTCTGGGTCAATACCGGCGTTTTGGTGTTATGCAGTTTGGCGTTTCAACGAGCACGCGGCGCGATTCGTGATGACTTGATGGATCGTGCACGATTTGCTTTTTTGCTCGCAGGCGTCCTGACGCTGGTGTTCTTGGCGGGACAATTGATTGTTTGGAATCAGCTTGCCGGAATGGGCTATTTTGTTTCCTCGAGCCCTGCGAATTCCTTTTTCTATCTCATCACGGCGGTTCATGGATGTCACCTTATCGGCGGGCTGGCGGCATGGGTTCGGGTTGCCCTACGTATGCAAAGCAACGTCGACGCGGCCGACTTAGTGCTTAGTTTTCGCCTGTGTGCCGTGTACTGGCATTTCTTACTCCTCGTTTGGGTAGGGATGCTGGCGCTCTTCCTCACGACCTGATGGCGTATCGAGAGTGAACAAACCGAACACAGTATCGCGTGAGTTGCCGCTGGCGATCGAAGGGATGACGTGCAGCGGATGTGTGGTCAGGCTTGAGGAATCTCTGCGCAATACGCATGGGGTGCTTGATGCGGTCGTCAATCTCTCGTTGGAACGGGCAGCGGTTGTTATCGACGATGAATCCACAGACCTTGATCACGTCATGCAGGCTGTGCGTGGGGCCGGGTTCGAGGTGGGCCGCGAAGTACGCGAATTTGTTATCACAGGAATGACGTGCAGTGCCTGCGCTCAGCGCGTTGAGCAGACTTTATTGAACACGGTGGGCGTGATTCGAGCGGACGTGAATCTGGTGCTCGAACGTGCCAGCGTAACGATTGCGGCACGGGTCACGGATGACGAACAACTCGTTAGTGCCGTCGATCGCGCCGGCTACGGACTCGAGCCCGTTACCGACGACAATGTTGACCGGAGCGAGGTGAATTTGCGCCGGGACCGACACCAAGTGATCGCCGCTTCGTTGTTGACGTTTCCCTTGGTGGCTCAGATGTCGTTGCAATTTATGGGATACGACGAATTGCATCTATTACCGGCCATCGAAGTTCTTCTAGCGACGCCTATTCAGTTTGTCCTTGGCCTGCGTTTTTATCGCGCGGCGTTGAACGCGCTGAGAAGCGGTAGCGCTAACATGGATGTTCTCGTCGTTTTAGGAACCACAGCCGCGTACGTCTATAGCTGGTACTTGTTGATCGCGTTAGGAGAAGCGGCCGAAGGACAGCTCTTTTTTGAAGCCTCGGCGGTGGTGATTACATTAGTGCTGCTCGGTAAGTATCTCGAAGCAAAGGCCAAGCGAGCAACGAGCGAAGCGGTTCGAGCGCTCATGTCTTTGCGTCCCGAGATCGCGTTGGTGAAAACGGCGACTGGCGATATGGAGGAGCGACCCATTGCGGCTGTGCACATTGGCGATGTCGTGGTGTGTCGACCGGGAGACCGCGTCGCCGTTGACGGCAGAGTCATTCAGGGCGAAGCCGAAGTGGATGAATCCCTGATTACCGGCGAAAGCGTGCCGCAGCTGAAGTCGAGCGGCGACTCCGTGACGGGGGGATCGATCAACATCAATGGAGTGTTGGAGATAGAAACGTTAGCGGTGGGTGAAGATTCCACGCTGCAAACGATCGTACGGTTGGTGGAAAGCGCTCAGCTGGGCAAGGCTCGGGTACAGGGCGTGGTCGATCGAATCACTGCGTGGTTTGTGCCGCTCGTTCTATGCCTCGCGGGCATTACTCTGGCGGGTTGGTTCTTACTCACCGGGGACCTTGAGGTGGCGTTATTGGCGGCTGTCGCGGTTTTGGTTATTGCCTGCCCGTGCGCGCTGGGGTTGGCTACACCGACCGCGATCATGACGGGCACGGGGGCTGCGGCTCGCGCTGGAATCTTGATTCGAGACGTTTCGACGCTCGAAGAAACCCAATCCCTCAAGCGGATCGTCTTCGATAAGACCGGAACACTTACACAAGGGCAACCACGGGTACGCCAGATCACGACGCTAGCGGATACCGATGAACTTGGCGTTCTCGAGATCGCTGCTGCGATACAACGTAACAGCGAACATCCGCTGGCCAAGGCGTTGTGCATGGCGGCCGATGAGCGTGGTATTTCGGCACGGCCAAGCGAGGGGTTTGTTAATCGTGTCGGCCAGGGAGTGGAAGGACAGGTCGCAGGGACTCATTATCTTTGTGGTAACGATGCCATGGTGCGTCAAGCCGGACTCGTCGTTCCTTCGCTACAAGAGTTGAATGCAACGGACACGAAAGTCTGGCTTGCGGACTCGGTAAAAATACTGGCTGTGTTTTCGATCCACGATGCGCTAAGAGTCGAGGCCGCTGAGGCAATCGGGCAGTTGGAACGTATGGGTATTGAACCGGTGATTGTTTCGGGTGATGCCCAAGCCGTTGTCGAATCGGTTGCCAGTGAAGTCGGCATTGCTGAGGCGCACGGAGATGTCTCCCCTGAGGGCAAGGCACAAATGCTTTCTGACTGGATTGAGGGAGGAATGTCGGCCGGCATGGTGGGTGATGGCGTCAACGATAGCCCCGCGTTGGCGGTAGCGAACGTAGGTTTTGCGATGGGTTCGGGAACTGACGTTGCCATGGAAACGGCGGCAATCACGCTGATGCGCCCGGACCCGCGTTTGGTCCCTGGGGCGATAGATGCGAGTCGGCGCACGTTTCGCAAGATCAAACAAAATCTTTTCTGGGCATTTATCTACAACGTTGTGGCGATGCCGCTTGCGATGGCTGGGGCACTGACCCCGACAATCGCGGGTGCGGCGATGGCAATGTCCAGTGTTAGCGTTGTCGCCAACTCCCTCCTGTTGCGTTCGTGGCGGCCGAACGTGTGAGGTATAGCCATCGACTCTCCACCATTGGACTTGGATTCTGATAATTTCGTAGACTCCCAGGCTCGTTTCAAAGGATGCATGTGTGCCTGGTCAACAACGCGATGCCGCCATCGTCGGTATCCATGAATTTCCATCTCGTGACGTCGAGGGAGAACTTTCGCCTCTTCACATTAAGGCGGAAAGTGCGAGTAAAGCGCTCGCTGACGCTGGTCTTACTTGGTCTGACGTGGACGGGATATATGATGCGGGCGAGGGTGGCGCCAGCGGGTTAACCATCGCCGAATATTTCGGATTAAGTCCGACGGTTATTGATACCACCAACGTTGGTGGAAGCTCGTATCAATTTCACGCAGCGCACGCGCGCCGAGCCATTGCTGCGGGTAAAGCTCGAGTCGCCTTATTGACCTACGGTTCGACTGCACACAGCAGTGTCTCTCGTATTGGCACTGGGGGTCGAGGCATGGGAGGTTATCCTGCTGATAATCTAGAATCGTTCGCTGGATTAACCCTGATCGCTAATTACGCGATGTGTGCGCATCGACACATGTTTGAATTTGGCACGACCAGCGAACAGTTGGCTGAAATATCTGTCGCAACGCGTTGCCACGCGATGCGAAACCCAGAAGCCGTTCGCGCGATGGAAGATCTGGAGTTTCTTGATATTCGAGAAACAACTATCGACGACGTCGTGAATTCCCGAATGATTGCTGACCCATTACACCTTTTGGAGTGCTGCATGATTTCGGACGGAGGCGGAGCGGTGGTTATCGCGGCGCCGGAGGTGGCGCGCGATTGCCGTCGTAAACCGGTATGGATCTTGGGGACAGGCGAAGCCACTAAATACCCCATGGGCGGTGCGGACATTACCTCGAGCGCGGCGGTCCAATCCGGTCCTATTGGTTTTGGCGAAGCGGGTGTCAGTGCGGACGAGATGGATATCGCTATGATTTACGACTCGTTCAGCATCACGGTTCTCACTATTCTCGAAGATTTGGGTTTCTGTCCAAAGGGCGAGGGTGGTCGGTGGGTCGAAGGTGGTCGGCTTCGTTTCGATCGACCCAGCGAGGGTCCCGCCCTAAATACCGACGGTGGTGGCCTATCCTCAAATCACCCTGGTATGCGCGGCATTTTCTTGCTTATCGAGGCGGCGCGGCAGCTACGCGGTGAAAGTACCGCTCAAGTTGACGGGGCGAAACTTGCCGTGGCGCACGGCAATGGTGGCATGCTCGGCAGTCGGCACAGCGCCGGCACCGTCATCTTAGGAGCCGATTAACATGGCTGAATCGACACGGCCTTTGCCCAACTTCGAAGAGTCTGACACGGCCCCATTTTGGGAAGGGACCACGGATCGCCGACTTCGTTTTCAGCGGTGCAGCGACTGCGACACGGTTATTTTCCATCCTCGGCGCCATTGCATTGGTTGCCTGGGTCGCGACCTCACGTGGCACGATGCAAGCGGGCGAGGCACGGTCTACAGTTACAGCATTGTCCGTCAAAGCTACCACCCGTTCTTTCGCCAACACGTCCCGTACGTGGTTGCTTGGGTTGATCTGGACGAAGGACCGCGGTTGCTGTCCAACGTCGTTGGTATCGAGGATCCATCGAGCCAGGTGCACTGTGGTATGCCGGTTCGGGTCGAATGGGAACCACACGGCGACTACGCCATTCCACTCTTTCGACCGCTTTTAGAATAGAAATTTCGCAGCGAACCTCTAACGCTGCTGCCAAACGGCGGGGTCGGCTTCGGTTAGGCCGAATACCTGCCAGCGAGGCAATCGGGTCCCAGTCGTGTCGAGGGTAAGCCCGCTACCAGGATTGGTCTGGAGGGCTTGTTCGATTCCCCACCGGGAAATGTTTTGGACGCCGCGCATGGTTGCCATTTCATCGAGCGAGTAAAAACCTGCATTGGCCGTCTCGACGCCATCGTAACGTGGTTCTCCGGCGACATACTCGAGACGGAAAATCATGTAGATGTTCGAGCTCGGACCACCCAACATGTGACGGAAGGCGACGACGTCGATTACCTTGGCCGTAACTCCAGCTTCCTCTTCGATTTCGCGCTCGACGGCAAGCGAGAGTAATTCGTCGTTTTCGACGTACCCACCTGGCAACTGCCACGTGCCGGCAAAGGGTTCCTGTCCACGTTGGATCAGAAGAGCCTTATGAATGCCCGCGTCTTCGCGTAAGACTACGCCTGAACAGCCAATAGAAAAATCCCCGAAATGGATGAATCCGCAGTCATTATCTGGGCATGCTTGACGGTCCCGACCGCCATCAAATACGTCGGTAAGTGGCAAGGCACAGCGCGGGCAAAACTTGATCTTCGACATGAGGAAATCTTTGTTTGGGCCGTTACGTTTTAAACGAAACGGCGTTGAATTCACCAGCGTTTAAGGCTTCTACGAGCTCCATTTCTGACTCAACAGGATTGGTGAATTCGGTTGCGCAACGGCCAACATGGCTGACGATGTGAGAATCGCTTCCGCCAATGCCAAGGTACGATTGTTGTGCGGCCATCGATTGGGCAATCTCGTCCTCGTTGTTGCGACTTCCACCGTTAAGCGTCTCCACGATACGGACCCCCTTAGGAATACCGTATTCGCCCAAATGCGCGCTCATGCCGACACGTGGTCTGCCCGGATGACATGGTACTGGAACCGCGCCAAGGCCTTCGCACTTTTCGATGACCTCGACCAGGGGCAGGCCAATACTTGAGAAATTAAATTGCTCGGTCAGCGCTTCGGTGACGCCGAAAACAAGCACGTGCCCGTATTCGGTCTCAACCTCGGCGCCTTTCAGAATGATTAGATCGAACTCTTTGGCAAGCGGCGTGTAATCGGATTCAAAATCAAATTGTCGGTGCTCGGTCAGGACGAATCCGTCGATAGGAATGTCGCGAGTCCTGATCCACTGGCAGTAGTTTTGGACTTTTGCTCGACCGTCGTCCGATTTGATGGAATGCGTGTGTAGGTCGATGATCATGCTGATTCCTTCATCTGTTCGCGACTTGCTTCCATGCCGCTTCAACTTGTCGTACGAGGGTCGTTTCTGTCACTTATACACATCTCCGAGCCCACGAGACCGAGGCTGATCTCGTATGCCGTCTTGTGCGTGAAAAAAAAAAGG
>CAXDSX010000020.1:0-19189 GCA_963992075.1 uncultured Pseudomonadales bacterium
TAATGATACGGCGACCACCGAGATCTACACCTCTCTATTCGTCGGCAGCGTCAGATGTGTATAAGAGACAGGTCGACTTCAAGCAGGTAATGCTCGTTGGCGTCGCGTCCAGCCTTGCCGGCCACAACGTCCCCATCTGGCAAGTCACAAAAGGTGTCGGCGAGGAGCCACCCGCCGCAGCTGTTTATTTGTTCGCGCGGGGTCGACATGTTGCTATAAAAGCCGATGTCGTGTTCTAGGTACTGGTAATGCCACTTCCATTGGGATCCAGTGATGAGCACGGTCAGGGCCGCGTCGCTATTGTCCTCGATTTCGGCAAGCATTTTGGCGGCTGGATAGGCGAGGATGGCGAGAATCACCACGGGGATGAACGTCCAAACGATTTCTACGCCCAAATGCTCATGAAAATTGGCGGGTACTGGGTGCTTGGAACGTCGGTGGGCAAAAATGGTGTAACCCATGGCGCCGAAAACGATGACGCCGATCACAATGCATACCCACAGCATAACGGTATGAAGCATGTGAATGTCCTGGCTCATCGCGGTGACGCCTTCGCGCATGTCCAGATCGACGGCGAACACGACTTGCGGAACGATCAACAACAATGTGCACAGGCCGCGTAAGCGCCCGCCGGTGGAAGAAATCAAAGCTCTAGCCCAGTGTGATTAACTAATTCGTGTCTAAATTACTTCGTCCGTACTTCTGGTTCTGACCCTTCAGCCGAACCGCAACCTAGGGTTTCGATTGATCCAATCAACCAGTCGAAACCAACAACTGGTGACCTACGTCACGCCCCGCGATTGCCCGGCGTGACGCGGCGGCGTAACAATAAATGAGAACGTTCAACGCTGCAATTGGTTAAAGGTGCGAAGACGGTTTTCGCCGTCCCAGTCGCGGTATCTAATGGCATCTTGCCGCGACGAGTCCACACCGTGTGGTGTCACCATAAATGCTTCACCATCAATGGTCGCCTTGGTAGGAGTTCCCTGCCAATTAATATAAGAAAGCGTTCGTTTTGCATGGGAATGCCATTTGCCTTCTTTTTGAGGTCGGTGTTCGAAGGCTTCATCGCGGATCCAAGCGGTCCAATTACTTCCATTCCAGGTCACGAACTCCAATTTGTGTTGCGCCCAGGGTTCGTTAACGGTGGCCGAACTCGGATGACCACTTGCGTCATACGCGATTTTCGCGGCGACGATGGTGCACAAGTCGGCGGCAAATACTCCCAATACGATCTTGGTCATGGTCAATCCTGGACAGCGTTAACGTTGTTGCTTGTGTCCATCCAATCGTTGTAAAGCGTTCCAACGAGTCGAGCGATGTTGGAAAAAAACCAAAGAACGCTCTCGCGGACCTGAGACACAGTCAAGCCTGGGGGAGAAGGATCGCATTGTGTTGAATAAGACGCAAATAACGAGTCGACGATTGCAGGTATCCCCGACTGCCAACCCTAATGTACATTGGTCGCTTCGCGGTCGGTAGGGTGTCGAACCCTTGCACGCATGAACTCCACTAAGCTCGATCTCATACCATGACGCTTCTGTCGTTTTGCCAGTGGCTTGCATCGACAAAGTGGAGCATTGCGCTCCACGAGTCGTTTTATATGTATCCACTCATCGAATCCACCCACGTCGTCGCGTTGTTTTTATTTGCTGGGACCATCGCCATGGTGGACCTCCGTTTATTGGGAGCTGTGTTTCGCGAGGTCCCAGTGTCCGAGATTAATGCACGCATTTTGCCGTGGACGGTGGCTGGTGCCGTGATCATGGTGTCGACGGGCATCCTTCTTTTTTACGCCATTCCGGTTCGCACGTACCAGAGCCTTTGGTTTCGGTTCAAAGTCGTATTCCTCTTGGTGGCTGCAATCAACGTCTGGATCTTCCATCGGCGCGTACAAATAAACCGGGCCGACTGGGATTCGGACCGTCGCCCGCCATTCTCGGCGAGGGCTTCCGCCATGATATCGCTATCTATGTGGGCTGGCGTGATCGTGTTTGGGCGGATGATTGCGTACAACTGGTTCGATTGTGACCGACCACAATCGGATTTTGTGTACTGGTTATCGGGCTGCGTTGTTGAGCTCGTGGACGCATGAGCCTGTTAGACCTTTTTGAGTCGTTGGAGCAATCTGGAATCGGCATGCTGGTTAGGGAATCTTTGTGGCTGTTTCCAGCACTGGAGGCGGTTCATCTGCTCGGACTGTCGTTACTCGGCGGTTCTCTGTTGCTGGTGGATTTACGATTATTGGGACTGGGGATACGGTCCCGAACGTCCGAACAGATGATGACAGCGTCAAAGCCCTGGTTACTGATCAGTCTTCTGATTTTGATCGCGACGGGCGTCCCGCTTTTCTTATCCGAAGCGGTGAAGTGCTATTACAGTTACTCGTTTTGGGTGAAGATGAGCGCGTTGATAACCGGTCTTCTGTACACGTTTTTGATTAAACACCCTGTTATTAGACGCGGAGCAGTTCCTGCCGTCCGCGGGTGTCTAGGGATCTTATCGATTGGGGTATGGCTCACGGTTGCTGGGGCAGGTCGTTGGATAGGTTTTTCTTGAAAGGAGGATTAAAGACAATGCGATTGGTTTTTGGATTAGGTTTTTTGTTATTTGCATCGTCATCTACAGCAGGGGTTACGGTACAAGATTTGCGATGGATGTCGGGCACCTGGACTGGATCGTTAGGAGGTCCAGTCAAACTCCAAGAAAATTGGACGGTTCCTGAAGCTGGCTCGATTCAATCCTTGGTTCGTATGACGGCGGGTGATACGACGACGATGGTGGAGCTCATTGTTGTTGAAGAAATTGATGAAAGTTTGCAGCTGCATATCCAGCAATGGGACAAGGGGTATGTACCCCGCGCTGGAGGCGCACAGCGAATGACCATGGAATCTGTGGGCGAGAATTACGTCAAGTTTAAGGACGCGAGCGGCGGTGGCTTGAAGACGATTCAGTACAGTAGACCCGGGAATGCGAGCACCTTCGTCATTGATATCGTGACGGCGATGGGTCAGCCCATGAAAATCGAGCTCCAGGGCGATTAAGCCTATCGGTTTTGCTTGTCGGCGTGAGGCTTATTTCCAAGGGCGTCAATTTGCTGGCGGAATGCATCGTGGTGTATGTCCGTTAGACTGGTTCGTTTGTATTCTGAGTGGTGACGATGACGATGACACAATATCGACATGGTCGCTGCCCGAATGAAGATTGTTAGGTTGTGGAAACGAGTGCTTTTGTTCCCGCGCAAGTGAGCGTAAAGTTCGCGCGTTTTCGGTAGCAGTTGTTTTTCTACGAACCACGCCCTGCCAGAGGTAAAGCTAATTCGCATGGTCGATCGTTACGGATCGCGTTACGGCAATTTGTCGGCCTTTTTGTTTGGCTTTGGTCTAGCCACGCTCTAATGAATCGCGATCGCCACATGGCGCAAGCCATTCAAGATACGTTGTTGCCGTTGGAACCACCTCAGCTTGAACGGTACTGCACTCGGAGCCTTTGTGTCCCGGGCGAGAGAGTGGGCGGTGATCTTTACGACGTTGTTCAATTGGATGGGCAACATGTGATGCTCTACGTTGCGGATGCCGCGGGCCACGGCATTAGCGCCGCAATCTTGGCGTTACTCTTTAAACACCGCTTGAAATTGTTTGATCGAACTGGAACAAAGCTTCGTCCTGCGGCCATTCTTGGCCAAATGAATGAAGTTCTGCTGAACGAAATTTCTGCGCCCGGCGTCTTTGTCACGGCAATTTTCTGTCTACTGGACGTTGAAACCGGCAAATTAACTTTTTCAAGTGCAGGACACCCGCCGCTTCTGGTTCATCAAGCGAATGGCCGTGTAAAGATGTTCGAACATACCGGTCCGGCACTGGGTTTGTACGGAGACGCGGTATTTGCGGAACGAGAAATTCTTGTTCGGGAGTCCGACCGAGTTCTTCTATACACCGACGGCGTGTTTAATAAGACAGATCGTCGACCGCTCAACCAAAGTCAACTTGTTCAAGAGCTTCAGTCTGCGGAGGATCGGGCTTTCGTACTGGAACGTATTCTTAATACAGCCAGATCAGATCAACCGTCGGTTGTCGAGGACGACATGACTCTCTTGCTACTTGTGGCCAGCCCCGGGGTCAGTCGGTTTGATCACAGAACGAACCTTGCGGACGAAGACGCGCCGTCGAATAGCGATGATCCGAAGACCTCGCGGATCAGCGAAGCGGTAGCGGACGGATGTACCTTTCTCGTTCTCGAAGGGCGCATAACCTGGGAATACAGCCAAGGTTTCTTCGACGTTGTTATTGGATCAATCGAACGTGGTCTCGGGATTATCGTTGATCTGTCGAAGTGCGTTCACATGGATAGTGCAGTTCTTGGCACACTTCATGAACTCGTAGAAAGAGCAGAAAAGAGCGCTTCTGGTTCGAACATTAGGGTTCAGGACGCGTCACAATCTCTCATACGAACGTTCGCGGAGTTGGGGATGGATAGCGTCATTCGATGCGTACAAATGCGTTCGATTACGGTTCCAGAGACCCAATCGGCCGTTGAGGTTTCACCTCACGATCTCCGTCGTCAACAGATGAGGCTTCTCAAAGCGCACGAAGCGCTGGCGAGTCTGAGTGACACAAACCGAGATCAATTCGCTTCGGTTGTAAGTGACCTTCGCGAGCACTTAACTCATTTAGGTGGGATGACGAGCCAACGCTAGCGTTTCAGGCGTCGAAGCAGTGAGCTCGGTTGGTGGTCCAACGGGTGGTAGGCTTTGAAGGAGGGAGGAACGCGCATGTCCACAGCTGATGCGTCTATTGCTCGCGCTGCGTTTGACGACCTGTTGACGATTGCGGGCCTCGATACGAGTGACATCGAGATTGAAGCGCAGGATCTGGCACTCGATACGCGTATCCGTGCTACGGAGGCTGCGGTCGCTGCAATCGGTGCGGGAGGCTATATTGCATCGCGCTTCGTCGGCGATGGCACGGTGCATGTTTCCACGCGCCATGTCGAGGCCTCGCTACAAAGCTACGCACACGTGAAGTTTGAAGATCCCAGCCGTGCGCCAGGACCCCGTGTGGCCGCCGCACAGCGAACGGCGATAGCTGGATTCCAACGGGCAGGTGATGGACGTTGGATGTACATCCACCCGGGGTTTCCCCATAACACCGAGTCGTTGCTTGAGGTGCTTGGGGATCCCCGTGACGAGGATGAGGCGAGGCAGGCCATTGCCGGTTGGGAAGCGCCTCGTTTGGAGCAAGAAATCATGCGTCGAGGTCTTTGCAGTGCGATGCTCCGCGAACCCGACGAATGGGACACCTCGCCGATGGGCCGGATCCTCAACTCGCGCCCGGTGGTGGAAATCATCCAAGTGGGTGATGCTGACCCGCGCCGTGCTGCGGGCGGGGCCCGACCGTTGACCGACTACAAAGTGTTGGATCTCACGCGCGTTCTCGCGGGACCTACCTGTGCCCGCACTCTGGCTTCATATGGCGCGCAAGTTATTCGCATCGGCGCGCGCGACTTGCCCCATGTGCCGTTATTTGTTGCTGAGACAGGACTTGGAAAAAGGTCAGCCCACGTTGATCTTAAAACGGACACCGGTCGTACGAAATTACGCGAACTGATCGGCGAGGCCGATGTTTTCTCGCAGGGGTATCGCACTGGTGCGCTGGAGCGGCAGGGATTTGGGGTTGCCGAGGTCGTGCGGGCAAAGCCCGGAATCGTTTATGTGTCGATCAACTGTTACGGACACGAAGGACCGTGGCGGAGCGTGCCAGGTTGGGAGCAATTGGCGCAGACCGTGACGGGTATGGCTTATTTGCACGGCAATTCCCACAATGATGGTAGACCTCAGCTGCAGCCTGCAGCTGTGACCGACTACACCACCGGTTATCTTGCCGCATACGGTGCTTTGGTAGCGTTGCTGCGGCAACGCGAGCAGGGCGGGAGCTATTGGGTACGTGTTTCTCTGGCGCGCACTGGCGTATGGATGCGCAGTTTGGGGTTGCGCGAAGCCGTAACTCATCGACCTTTCGATGACGAGGAAATTAAGGACCTCCGAGCTGTAGCGCAGACCGAATGGGGTGCCATGCACCACCTGCGACCCGCAGTCGAGCTTTCGAATACGGACGTGCTCTGGCAGCAGCCACCCGTATCGCTCGGCAGCCACTCGCCCGCCTTCGGAGGTTGAGAAACAAGCCGCTATGCCTGGGCCCGTTCCTCGGGTGCTGGCTCAGCGGGTCGTCCACCGGTTCAAACTTTGTTAGGTCAAGTTCGGTTCGTTGTTGCCGATCGCTCATGGCGTAGTTGTGTCAGACAAATTGACAAAAACACTCCTCGTTTGGTGTCTCGCGGCGGCGTGATAATCTCTGGTTGGGAAGCAGCGGGAAGTGGATAGGAGGTAATGCCGAGACCGGTTGTCAGCGAGAACCATCCATTCGTGTTTGCGTTTGGTGTCCGCACAGACGGTAGCGCCGAGATGCGCGAGCTTCTGGGTGGTAAGGGCGCGAACCTCGCGGAAATGGCTAAGATCGGGCTGCCGGTTCCCCCGGGATTTACCCTCGGCACCGAAGTCTGCAATTACTTTTACGATCATGCTGGGAAATACCCAGAACCGCTGCGCGATCAGGTAGCTATCGCGTTAGAAGAGCTGGAAGAGCAAATTGGCAAACGTTTCGGTGATCCCAACAACCCGCTCCTGATTTCGGTTCGATCCGGGGCGCGAGAGTCCATGCCAGGGATGATGGATACCATCTTGAACCTTGGGCTCAACGATGAAACTGTCGAGGGACTGGCCGAAGCGTCTGGAAATCGGTCCTTCGCGTTCGATTGTTATCGCCGATTCATCCAGATGTACGGTGATGTGGTTCTAGGCGTACATGCCGGTGGAGAAACTGAAGAAGAGCCCTTTGACCTAATTTTTCGATCCGAAGCTGCTCAAGGCGACGACGTCGACTTAGTTCAAGTTTCTGAACGCTACAAAAAACTCATCCTTGAACGGACTGGCACACCGTTTCCGCAGAATCCGATTGCGCAACTCTGGGGAGCCATTGACTCAGTTTTCGGCTCTTGGCGAAATGATCGCGCCATCCTATATCGCCAACGCTATGGCATACCTTCGTCCTGGGGCACGGCTGTTAACGTTCAGGCCATGGTGTTTGGAAACTTAGGAGAAAACAGTGCGACAGGAGTGGCGTTTACCCGGGATCCCGCGACGGGGGAAAACGTTCTATATGGTGAGTATCTAATCGACGCACAGGGGGAAGATGTGGTTGCAGGGGCGCGCACCCCCAAGAATATCGCCGAGATGGTTGACGAGATGCCGGAGAGTTTCGACGAATTGTTGCGGACTCGCGAAAAGCTCGAACAACATTTTCGCGACATGCAGGATTTTGAGTTCACGATTGAACGGGGCAAGTTATATCTGTTGCAAACGAGAAACGGAAAACGAACTGGCCAAGCGGCCGTTCGCATCGCGGTCGAAATGCAACAGGACGGTTTAATAGATGACCGCACCGCATTATTAAAGGTACCAGCAGAATCGATAGATTCTTTGCTTGTGCCGGTTTTCGATCCCCAAGCGTTAATGGCTACTGAACCTGTTGCCCACGGACTCCCGGCTGGCCCTGGTGCGGCATCGGGAAAAATCGTGTTCTCTTCCGATGCCGCGTGCCGTGCCGCTGAGCAAGGAGATAACGTCGTGCTATGTCGCACGGAGACGTCGCCAGACGATCTCAAGGGCATGCTTGTTTCCCAGGGCATTCTCACCGCTCGAGGTGGGGTGTCGTCTCACGCGGCACTTGTTGCACGTCAGTTGGGCAAGGTATGTGTATGCGGCGCTTCGGACGTAACGATGAATTACGATGATCGCACTCTCGTGGTCGAATCGAGTCGCGGACATCGAATCGTTATGCGAGAAGGTGACGACATTTCGTTAGACGGTTCCTCGGGAGCAATTTACGTGGGGCCGATAAAAAACATAGATTCCGACGTCCACCAAGTGCTGACTGGACGTCTTGAGAGCGATGCGAGCCAAAATTTTCATTTATTTGAAACGTTGATGTCGTGGGCGGATCAGCACCGCTCTCTAAAGATCAGAACCAATGCGGACACTCCCGAGATGGCGGAACAGGCAATGACACTCGGGGCCGAGGGAATCGGACTATGCCGGACGGAGCATATGTTTTTTGCCGAAGATCGTATCGATCACATGCGCAAGATGATTCTTGCCGCAAATGAGGACCAACGCCGCGAGGCACTGGCCGAGTTGCTTCCGTTCCAGCGTAGAGATTTTTATGGCTTATTTGGAGCGATGGCCGGCCGGCCAGTCACGGTTCGATTACTCGACCCGCCTCTAAACGAATTTCTGCCGCAAGATGAGGATGTACAGGCGGCGTTGGCAGAGCGTTTAGAGTTGGGCGTCGGGTTCGTCGTCGATCGTATCGAGGCGCTCCATGAACAGAATCCCATGCTCGGCTGCCGAGGTTGCCGGCTAGGCATTCTTTATCCCGAAATCACTGAAATGCAGACGACGGCAATCTTCGAAGCCGTTGCAGCGCACAGGAAAGATGAAGATGCATTAATCGTACGACCGGAAATCATGGTGCCGTTGGTCGGATTTCAGTCGGAGCTCGCCGACCAAGTCAGCATTGTCAGGCGCGTAGCAGACGAGGTGATGCGATCGAGTGGCGTAGAGATCGAGTACGAAGTTGGCACGATGATTGAAGTCCCAAGGGCCGCGATCACGGCGGATGAAATCGCCTCGGAGGCCGAGTTCTTTAGTTTTGGCACCAATGACTTGACCCAGATGGCGCTTGGATTGAGTCGGGACGACATGGGTTCGTTCTTCGATTGCTACACCAGTAAGGAAATTTACAGTGGCAACCCATTTGCCACCATCGATGAAGTAGGTGTTGGTCGGCTTATTGAAGAAGCTGTGCAACGAGGCCGAGCCACGCGAGCCGATTTAAAGCTTGGGATATGTGGCGAGCATGGCGGTGATCCCGCGTCTATCGCATTTTGTCACCGTGTCGGGCTGGACTATGTCAGTTGCTCTCCTTTTCGAGTACCTGTGGCGAGATTGGCGGCTGCGCAGGCATCCTTACGAGAACTCTAAACAGGGCTTGCAGCGTGGAGATGGCTGCCTTAGTGTGCGTCCCCCCAGCTAAAGATAGGGTCTGACAAGAGGACGCATACGTATGAGTAATCGAACCAAGTTTTATATCGACGGTGAGTGGGTAGAGCCCTCAAATTCCAACACCTTGGACGTGATCAATCCTGCGACAGAACAGACGATCGGTCCGATCGCGATGGGCGGCGTTGAGGACGTGGACAAGGCGGTGGAAGCTGCTGCTGCGGCCTTTGAGTCGTTTTCTCAGTCATCTAAAGAAGATCGAATAGCGCTTCTTGAGAGCATTATTGCTACCTACATGGGCCGTATGGATGAAGTTGCTGCGGCGATTAGCGAGGAAATGGGTGCTCCCTTGGGCCTTGCAAAAGCAGCCCAAGCTCCCGCGGGACTCGGGCACTTCATGACAACTCTTTCGGTATTAAAGGACTTTGAGTTTGAGGAAGACATCGGCACGTCTCGAGTTATTCGAGAACCGGCGGGCGTGTGTGGATTTATCACGCCGTGGAATTGGCCGCTCAATCAAATTGCTTGCAAAGTTGCGCCCGCACTTGCGGCTGGTTGCACAATGGTTCTCAAGCCGTCGGAAGTCGCGCCGTTCAATGCGATTTTGTTTGCCGAAATTATGGATGGTGCCGGTGTTCCGGCAGGTGTGTTCAACCTGATCAATGGTGATGGTCCGACGGTGGGTGCTGCGATTTCCTCGCATCCGAAGGTCGACATGGTTTCATTTACGGGCTCGACGCGGGCCGGTATCGAAGTCGCTCGGAATGCTGCGCCGACCGTCAAACGTGTGGCTCAAGAACTAGGTGGCAAATCGGCCAATATCATTCTTGACGATGCTGATTTCGCGCAGTCAATATCCCGGGATGTGTTTGGTATGTGCACGAACTCGGGACAGTCGTGTAACGCGCCGACACGGATGCTCGTTCCTGATTCACGTATGGATGAAGCGGCGGCAATTGCGAAAGGAGCCGCTGAACAGGTCAAAGTGGGTGATCCGAACGCTGCAGATACAACCATTGGACCGGTGGTCTCGGATGTCCAATACGAAAAAATTCAGAACCTCATCCAGCAGGGGATCGATGAAGGGGCAACGCTCGAGTGTGGCGGGACCGGTCGTCCGGATGGCCTGAACGCAGGCTATTTCGTCAAGCCGACCGTTTTTTCTCACGTTACCAACGACATGTCGATTGCCCAGGAAGAAATTTTTGGTCCTGTGTTATCGCTGATCGGGTATGCAGACGACGATGACGCGGTGCGTATAGCGAACGATACAGTGTATGGACTGTCGGGCTATATTTCGGCTGGGGATCCGGAAAGGGCTCGTCAGGTCGCGCGCCGGATTCGGACGGGAAACATCCACTTGAATGGAGCGCCCGTGGATAATAAGTCGCCGTTCGGGGGTTATAAACAATCGGGCAATGGCCGGGAATGGGGTCGCTACGGCTTTGAGGAATTTCTCGAAGTCAAATCGATCCTAGGCTACAACGCCTAAACTCACGACAACCGGAAGCGCTCTCGTTGAGGGCGCCGACGGCGGGGTCGCATAGGCTGTCGTCCTAGGCTCGTTGGGCTAAAACACGGACTAGCGCTGCCTGAGTGCCGTCTGGCTCTTGAATCACGCCCTCGAATTCGCGCTCGATATCGAGGTCACATAAGATTTGCTGAACGGATCCCGGAAGAACTCGAAAACGGGGGTCGGTTGGCCCGTTGACTTCCTCGTCCGACACAAGATGCTCTTCGACAAGAATTTTGCCCCGCGGCGCGAGCAATCTGACGGCCTTTGACAATAGCGTGTTGTCAACGTACCGAATCATCAGAATGAGATCGTAAGGTCCACGTAGTGGTATGTCCTGCTCGAGATCGTGGGCAACCCAATGAACATGCAAATCCATGCGGTTTGCGCGGTGAGTGGCTTGTTGTATGGCGATATCCGATACGTCGATCGCATGTACATCAAATCCTAAGGTTGCGAGGTAGAGAGTGTTACGACCTCGACCGCAAGCGAGATCAAGTGCTGTACTGCCGGCTAGCGCGTCTTGCCAGTCAAGTAACACAGCGCTTGGGTGCTCGCGGAATTGGTACGCACCTTCGCGGTATCGTTCGTTCCAGCGTTGACGATCTTCGTCACTCACTGCATCGCCCAATGGTGTTGAAACAATGTGGGTGAAAACACCAAGTAGGGTGGGATTAGGGGACTCCGCATACGTGTGTTCTCACGAAACGGTGTGATGTCGACTGGACCCTTGATGGGCGTTTTGCGAACCCCAGTGCTTGACCGACCTGGTCGAATGGCGTTGCTGACGCTGACCAAATTCCTCGAGAGCTCGTATAGCTCAATTCTTCGCGCGAGAGAAACTCGACGTTAGCACGCGTGTCCACCTGCACGCGAAGGGCAAGGCTAGGACGCTTGAACGTGCCATTGCCTTGTTTGGAGACAAACTTACGCGTCTTCGACGATGACGGCGGTACCCGTCGCGAGCAATTCGGCGGCTCCAGACATCACCATCGAGGTCGTGAAACGGGTGCCAACAATGGCGTTAGCGCCGAGTTCTTCGGCGGCGTCGATCATTCGATCGACACTCTGCTCGCGGGCCTCCGCCATTAATTTTACGTACTCCGCGATTTCGCCACCAACAAGCGCGCGAAAGCCGGCGGTAATATCTTTACCGACATTGCGGGCTCGTACCGTGTTACCACGTACTAAACCGAGGGATTTGACGATCCGCTTACCTCCAATTGTTTCGGTAGTCACGATCAGCATCTATATCTCCACGTCTTTGTATTTATCCGTCTTTCGATCGATCAATCGTTGTCGCAACACGGATACCAATAAGAACGCCATGCCAAGATAAATGGCGCCGACGATGAGTTTTACCGATAGAGACACGTCAGGCGCGATCGCCCACTGGAATATTGCGATACCGACACCGATTACGATTCCGACGACCAACAGAAGCCAACCCAAGCTACTTGTTGTTCGAACCATATTGTCGGGCATGCGTTTTTCCTCAGTCCTGCGCCGTCACCGGTGCCGGCTCCTAATGCGCCGACGAGACAGTAAGGGTCTATTATCGCACGGATAGAAAGGGAGTCAGGATACATGCGAGGCCGTCCGTCGCTAATTATTGACTGTGATCCGGGTCACGATGACGCGCTCGCGCTGGTGCTGGCGGACGCTTATGCCAATGTTCTGGGCATCACCTCTGTCTCGGGAAACGCTCCGCTCGACGATACGACGCGCAATGCTCTTGGCATTGCGGCACTTTTGGGTAGTTCTGCCGATGTCTACGCTGGCGAAGCCCGTCCTTTGGTGGGAGAGCCTCGCCACGCGGGGGGTGTGCATGGCACGGGCGGCCTTGGTCGGGTTGCCCTCCCGAAACATGATCGCGCGATTTCTATGCTCCATGCAGTGGACTACCTAATTGAGGCGACGCGAAAACACTCGAATGTCTGGCTGGTTCCTCTGGGTCCGCTGACCAATATCGCTCGAGCAATGGAAAGGGACCCAGAGCTAGTGGAAAGAATCGAGGGGATTTCGTTGATGGGTGGTAGCACCGACATCGGGAACGTCACCGCAGTTGCTGAGTTCAATATCTGGGCCGACCCCGAAGCCGCCAAGATCGTTATGGATTCGGGTGCTCCGATACGAATGTGTGGGCTAAACGTGACTCGTCAATGGCTGTCTGACGATACCGTCGCCGCACGCTTGGAGGAAGGCGAACTCGTCAAAGCCCGTGTCGGCGCCGCTATTTTGGACGACATCCATGATCGTATGGAGGCGCTGGGTCGTGGTCGTCAATCCGCCTTGCACGACCCCTGTGCTGTGCTGGCGGTGACGCATCCCGCGCTATTTCAGTTTGAGCCGAGGCATGTGACTGTCGAGACTAAGGGAGCCTATACACGCGGGATGACGGTCGTCGACCAACGAACGACGCCCGGCGTTCCGGAAGGCAATGTGGAAGTGGGTTACCGCATCGATTCGACGTCCGCTCTAGAACTGCTGTTTAGTGCGTTCGAGGAAGCCTGAAACTAAGTTGGCGTTGCGGCTTTCAAGAAGCTGATAACTGCCGCGACGGTGCCATCTTTCTCCGGATTCTTCCATTCTTCGATCAAGGTCGCGTTCGGGGCTAAATCCGCAAGTTCGCGGGAAATAGTTTCTGGATGGTAGGGATCTGAGCCCATGAGCACGAGCATCGGAACGCTGCAGGCGGCAACGAAATCTTGATCAACGTTGTACAAAAATCCGCCGTCGTACATGTTGCTTCTGAAAGCGAGCCAATCCTCAGCTTTAGCCTCCGGGTGCTCGTCCTTAATCGCGTCGGCCCAGTTATCGAACATTGCGTAAAAGAGCTCGCGGTTGTTATCGGAGCCGATGGACTGTTGTAGCACAGCTGAAGCAACGCGTTCTCGATGGGCTTTGATCACACCCAAACAATACGGCCCGCCAATGCAGCCGCCCAATAGGTGGGTTTGGTCGATATTTAGGTGGTCGAGGAGCGCAAGATGATCTTCAGCGTAACTGTGCCATCCATCGCTTCCTGATACCGGGGCTCGGGAGGCACCAGCATTCCGCTGGTCCATGGCAATCACGGTAAAGTGTGGACTTAGGGTTTTTATCGGATCCCACTCAGCGTTTTCCCAAAACGAAGCCGCGGAAAGCATGCCCCCGGGGGCGAAAAGTAGGATCGGAAAGCCTTCACCTTTAATCTCGTAGTGGATGTTGACTTGGTCGCGACGAAATATCGGCATGTTGGCTCCGTTGTCTATATGACTTGTCTATATCGAGTCAGTGGGATTCGTGGGGTTCACGTATCCTTCGGGTTTCTCGTGGTCTTCATTGGCAAGAAACTTTTCCATTTGTTGCAAGAGAAATGCACGTGATTCAGGTTCGATCATTGAGAGGTGGTGTTCGTTGATAAGCATTGTTTGTAGCGCTTGCCATTGACTCCAGGCTTCCGCTGACACGTGCTCGTAGAGTTCTTCTCCCATTGGACCGGGCAAGGGTGGCGATGGAAGGCCAGGCAATTGCTTGCCGAGCTTTCGGCAGTTGACCAGACGAGTCATGATGCTCCGTTACTATCTATTTCGGACAGCAGTTTAGCCGCAACTGCCGAAAGCCCAAACTCGGCTCGTTCACCTGGATGATGCCAGCGGCAACACTCGTCTAGCGCGATGCCTTTGCAAGTCGCACCCAAGAAGACGTAGATGGGCTCGATTTCCAGTTGATAGTGACTGAACGCGTGCCTGAATTTCTTCCCGGTGAACGTTTTCGCTATGGCTTTGGTTGAAAGACCGATTGCCTCAATGAAAACCGATACCGGTGTTGTTTGAGGATGCTGCGGTGGTGACCACAAAGACGCCCAAACGCCGCTGGCTGGCCTTTTTTGCAAGAGGCATGCCCCCTGATTGTTGATGAGCATGAAAAATCGAGCGCGTTGGACACGTGGTGGTCGGCGCGGGGGACGCATAGGGTAATCGACTTCTTTACCTTGGCCATGGGCAGTGCATTCGCTAGCTAAGGGGCAAACAGAGCACTTGGGATTGGAACGGACGCAGACGGTCGCTCCTAGATCCATGATGGCCTGTGTATAAAGGTCGACTTGTTTGGCCGGCGTGTTGGCTTCGGCATGAGACCAAAGTTGCTTTTCGGTTTTAGCGGCCCCTCTTTTCCCGTCGACTGCGTAAAACCTGGATAAGACGCGACGGACGTTGCCGTCCAATATCGTCGCGGTTCTTTTGAACGCGAGCGCTACGATCGCCCCGGCGGTCGATCGCCCGATTCCGGGCAGCCTCGCGAGTGCGTCCACACTAGCAGGCACTTGACCGTTGTGCTTTTCAACGATCTCGATGGCTGCCATACGCAGGTGCCGGGCACGCCGGTAGTAGCCGAGCCCGCTCCAGCATTCGAGAACTTCGTCTTCGCTCGCCTTAGCGAGTTGCGGTAGTGTTGGGAAGCGACTTAAGAAACGATTGAAGTACGGCACGACGGTGGATGCTTGGGTTTGTTGGAGCATCACTTCGGATACCCAAACGCGGTAAGCGGTTGGGTTTTGCTGCCAGGGCAGGTCCGTACGGCCATTTCGCTCCGACCAGAGGATTAGTTTTTTCGCGAATTCGGTCACTGTTATTTTCTTTCTGGGAAACTCGCGTGTCGGACCTGAGGTTGGCATGATGCGCCAAAATGAAGGAACCAAGAAGCCGCTATACGGACCAAGATTAAGCCATCGGCGTCTATCTTTTTCGCGGCCGCTAAGTAATGGTGTCTACATGAGCGAAGTTGGTAGTTGGGAGCCAGACGCACCAGAGCTCTCAGAGGTGCATCGAAAGATGCTTGGTGTAGCGATCCAGGCAATAGATCAACCACAGCTTGGGCTTTCTGCAGTGCAACAGGAAGTGATTCGTCAAGCCGTTCGTGCGTCCGCCGAATCGTGGACGAAATTTGCCCAAGAACAATCTTCTGACGCGATCGCCAGTTGGATTCGAGCGTTAACTCGGGCAGAGATGGTGTTAGAGGGTCTTGAACTAGGCGCTCGCTCCCCCGTTATCGCCCTCACTCGGCTGCTGAAGCGACGAGGGGACTATCCGGACGACCTAACCGCATGGGTTAAGGCGAATACCGACAACAGGTTTCTGCCTTACGGTAGTTTGTCGGATCGACTGTAGCGTTAGAACCCCGGATAATTGTCATCTGAGAAGACGTAGGCGAAATAATTGTGGCGCGTAATGGCTCAGTCTCCCGCGACACGTTGGAGACCAAGATAAGCGTCGTTCTGGATATCGATGGTTCGGGACGATCAAAACTCTCGGCGGGGTTACCCTTCTTCGAGCACATGCTCGATCAAATTGCACGCCACGGCCTGATCGATCTGGAAATCGAGGCATTGGGGGATATTGAAGTTGATGCGCATCACACGGTAGAAGATGTTGGCATCACCTTGGGCCAGGCATTAGCCCAAGCGGTTGGCGATAAACAAGGGATTAACCGATACGGCCATGCGTACGTACCCCTGGACGAAGCGCTATCTCGCGTTGTGATTGATTTCTCGGGGAGGCCGGGCCTGACCTTTAACGTCAAATTTGTTCGCCCGAAGGTTGGCGATTTCGATGTCGACCTTCTGCACGAATTCTTTCAGGGGTTTGTAAATCACGCGCAAGCGACCGTTCATGTGGATAGTGTCCGAGGAGAAAATGCTCATCACCAAGCTGAGACGATATTTAAGGCGTTCGGGCGTGCGCTGAGAATGGCGTTAACGATCGACCCGCGAGTCGAAGGTACTCCGTCGACGAAGGGGTCACTTTGACGCAGTGTCCGATAAATGGGCAGCGATTGAGAGTAGACCAATAGTTGGGTAGGTCGGTTGAAGCTGACGACTTTGGTCGTGAGATTTTTGGATTGGTTGGATGCAAGGCTGCTCAATGGAACTAGGGTCGTTGCTTCCAGGTTCGCCAGCCGCTTTTCAAGAAATTTAAGCGTAATGTCATGTGGATGGGCGATCAAAACGGCATAACCGCGACCGTTTGCGATCCTTAATGCTTGCTCGAAAGCGGCCTCGATGGCTTCCATTTCACGATCGTGATCGAGAAAAACGTCTCGACGCAGGGCGGGAACACCCCACTTCGACGCAACGCGCATCGCGACGGTACGCGCGGTCGTTCGGCTGTCTAGAAAAAACAAACCTCGTGCGCTGACCACGGACATGAGCGCGTTCATGGAAGGAACATCCTGAGTGAAACGACTGCCGGTGTGGTTACTCACACCCTTCACGCCAGGGATGGCGTTAAGCGCTGCTTCCACCTCCTTCTTAATATCGTCGGGAGACATGTTGAGCATTAGCGTTCGAATTGGTTGGAAGGATTCGTCTTCGCTCTCCAGTGGCTGGTGCAGAAGGACGTCTCTGCCGATCGCCTGGGCGCGTTGGGCAAGGGCCATCGCGTGAGGCGTGAACGGAAGGACTGCAATGCTGATAGCCTTTGGTAGAGCAAGTACACGTTCTCCGGCGTCGCGACTGTAACCAATATCGTCTACCACGATGGCGAGCCGACCTGCATCTGCGGACAAGGACGACAGCAAAACGAGCGACGCTACTGCCAAAGGGACTGGATGCCGTAACCAAGCGAACCGTTTCAACACGGTGTTCCACGAATTAGGGATGTTTGATTCAACTCAGCGAATAAACTCTCTTTGCCGTCGCCGTTTCACTATCGTGCGTGGATGCAAACCATCGTCGAACGCTCTTCGAGACATCATGTCATCGCGTTGCTAACCAAGCCAGTGGATTCGTTGGTTGACCGTCGATTCGGATTTCAAAGTAAAGGCCGGTTAGGTCTTGTCCTCCACTCTGACCTGCGGAAGCTACTATCTCACCGCTTTCGACCCAGTCACCGTTTCGTCTGATCAGGGAGTCGCAGAAACCATACAGCGACATTTGATTATTTCCGTGGTCAATGATCGTGAGAAGTCCAAATCCTCGTAACCAATCCGAAAATACGACTTGGCCGCGTCCGACCGCGGTGACCGCCGACCCGCTCGGAGCAGTGACATAAATACCCTCCCAGGAGAGTCGGCCGCCTGCCCGGGGTTCTCCGAAGCGATACGTGAGTTTCCCTTGCACGGGCCAGTCGAGTTGACCCTTGGCGTTGGCGAATAGCGAACCGTCTAATGTTGAATTTTGCTGTGCCAATTTCGCCAATAGCGTCTCGATTCGAACCCGGTCGAGCGCAAGTTTGTCGCGTATTGATCCCTTGTCTTTGATCTCCTGAGCTAGATTTGAAATGATTTCCTTACGCGCCAAGCGCTCCTCTTGCAGTCTTTTTACGCGCTTTCGTAGATCTTCCTCTTGTCGTTCATATTCGGCTCCGCGGGTTGCTAGTTCGGTCGTGGTGTTCTCCATGGAAGTCAGGGTCGATCTGTATTCTTGGAGGGCTTCTTTGCGGGCTCGAGAAAAATAGCCGTGGTAACGAATCAAGCGGTCGAAAGTGTCAGGATTTTCTTGGAGTAACAGTAGTTTGAGGAAATCCTGGCCCGACAATTTATAGGCCTGGCGCAGATGAACGGCAATTTTTTTCGCTTGTAATTCTCTGCGGCCCTCTAGGCGAGTCCGCTGACCTTCGAGGATCTCGATCGCGGCAGTGGTGTTCGTCAAATTTGTGGACGTTCGCTTTGTCGTAGTGACTAACGATGCAATAGATTCGTCCGCCGCGTGTAATTTTGTCTGCAAGACTTCAAGTCGAACCGCCGCGTCACCGAGCCATTGGTGCAATTGGTTGAGTTCGGCGACGGTGCGATCGAGGTCAACTTGAGAGGGGTTTGAAACGCCGTATTCGGGTACTGCACCGAGAGCGAGCGCAATGAGGGTGATGGATAGGCCTAACCTAGGTCTCATGGATTTCGTTGGCGTCGCTCCGATGGTTGTCTCAACCGTCGCTACTGGACGGTTGGTTCGACCCGATGAGCAAAGAACGTCCGGTCATTTCTTCCGGTACCTCGGTATGCATAAGCGCTAACAACGTTGGGGCGATGTCTGCCAATGTTCCGTTCGGGGCTAGTTGCTCGGGATTTCTTCCCATATAAACGAGCGGCACCCTTTCTGAGGTATGAGCCGTATGTCGTTGTCGGGTCGTCAGGTCGAGCATTTGCTCGACGTTGCCGTGATCTGCCGTGATGAGACACTGTGACCCGGATTGTTCAACGGCTTTTCTTATACGACCGAGACAGTCGTCAATGGTTTCGACAGCGCGTTTTGCTGCTTCGAAATCCCCTGTATGACCGACCATATCGCCGTTGGCGAAATTGCAAACGACAAAGTCGAACGAGTCTTCCGCTAACACGCGAATCAAATTATCGGTAATTTCCTGAGCGGCCATTTCCGGTCGTAAGTCGTAAGTCGCGACGTTCGGAGACGGCACGAGGAGTCGGTCTTCGCCTGGGTACGGCCTCTCCCGACCGCCCGAGAAAAAAAAGGTGACGTGGGCGTACTTCTCTGTTTCTGCAATACGTAATTGCGTCTTGCCTAACTTGGAGAGGTGTTCGCCGATCGAATTGACGATGGACTGTGGACCAAATGCATAACGAAC
>CAXDSX010000021.1:0-19046 GCA_963992075.1 uncultured Pseudomonadales bacterium
CTTCATGCATTTGGATCGTTGCCGACGAAAGGCATCGATTTCTGTGTAATTTGTGTGCCTTCTCCGGTGTAACTCTCTTGGAAGGCGCGCTCACGTCGGCCTCCGGGCTCGGATCGCATGCCGAAATCACCACCTGTCTCGACACAAATCAACCAAAAGTGGACTTGAAGGGCGATATCAACACCCATGCTTGAGTATCATGAGCGTAACGTGTTGGGTATGTTGGAACGGTTTTTAGTTCTCGAAAAGGATCGGGTATTCGTACGCGATGAGTCGGTCAGGATGTTACCAAGGCTGTTTTTTCGAGTATTGAAAGTTTCGCGTTTCTTGGAGTAGCCGATGAAGTCTGTCACGTGAGGGTTAGCTCGGATTACGAAAGTTTGATATGGCGAAGGATCTTTTCTGGATTCTTTATCTTCGTTTCGCCGTTCTTGGCCGTCGCTCTAGCCGTTTTTGTGAGTCTTTACGATCCTGCGTGGACTTGGGCAACCAATGCCGTCAAGGACGATCCGTTTGTTCCATACATATGGAGTCTTTTGGCCGCTTTTTCGACTGTTGCGCTCGCCGCTCTGGCTGCCCAGACAGTACGTTATGGCATGAGAGTTTTGTTCTGGCTCAAACGAAGCCCGTAACGCGGTGATGTACGGTCGTATGAATGGATAGTCTTCTAGAGGAAGAACGCGCAAACGATGCTCGCGTAGCAGCGACCCTTCCTTGGCTTCGTGAGGGAAGGATCGGCGCTGACCGAGATCTCTCTGTTGGAGACGACGAGGGAGGGCTTTGGGTGGTCCTTTCCTTGCTACTCCGTTCGTGGCCGTACATCAAACCTCAGCTGTTGGGCGAGTGGAAAACGTTCGGTGGACAAAACGACGCTACATTCACCTACGGATACTTGCCTATTCTTATCACCGTCATCGCGGTTTTCGGCGTTTACGCACTAGATGTGACCCCGTCGGTGTCTGAGGGGGTCTTCTATCTGTACACCCTGTACGCGTGCATGGCCGTCATGGTGCTCTGGACTTGTGCCCTCTCACTGACAACGAACGCAAAACACCAGATAGCGGCAACTGTATTGTTTGTTTTTGTTGGCACCTATGGAAATTTGGTAGTTGCGCCAGTTTCGGGACCCGGATACCTGGGTAGCCTTCTATTTTTCGTGATAACCCTGGCATGTATTTTGGGGTGGATGACACAGATGGGTGTTTCCTCTGGCGGTGCTCACTTTAGAGTGCGCAAGTCGACCCACCTCGTCTATTACTTCGTATTGATTTGGCTTGAAAAAGTCATCTACTTGGCATCACTCCTCGTTCTAGCGGACTTGTTAAATCAAACCATTCTGCTCGGCGAACCGATCATGCCATTTGTCGCGGAGTTGATTGGTAGTCCTGAGCTCGCTCGTGGCGTCGCGGATGGAACATTAAGTATTGAGCAACGGTACGAGATGCTCTGGTTGTATGCGTACCTATTCGTAGGTCTGTGGGCGGTCGCCTTGCCGTTTCGAATTTTGTCCAATAGCGGGGAATACGGATGGATTATGGACGGTACTGCCGGAGCGTGGTACCAGGTTTGGATAATGCAACGGATCAACCAGGATTTGCGCCTTGCGTTGGTCGAACGATGGCATCAGCTCTCGCTTCGCTACCATTCCGAACACCGAGTGGGCGATTCCATTTTTCGTATCTATCAGGACAGTGCTCAGGTCACAGCCGTAGTCGGGAAGCTCCTTGATATTGCATCAACCTTGTTTGGGTACGTGACCAGCGCTTACCTATTGTCGTTATTCAGTCCGATTTTGGGTGTGGTTTGCATCGCTATTTTGATTCCTACATTGGCCGTTGGTTATTGGGCCATGCCGCGAATGCGAACGTGGGCATTGGTGTCGCGAGCGGCCACCTCCGACATGACGTCACGGGTTCAAGAATCGATGAACAGCATTCAAGTAATAAAGGCCTACGGTGCGGAGGAAAGAACCCAACAGAAATTCGAAGACGATTCCGTCGTTCTTTTCAATACCGCATTTCGGTTGCGGTCCTTAATCGCCCTGGTTGGGATCGTGGTATTCATTGGTGCGGCGCTGGTAATCATGATCGGTGAGTATTCGATTGCGTTGTGGGCATTCAATCAAGAGGAGACTTTCGCCCAACAGTTGATCGCTTTGGCGGGTTTAAGTTTTGTGCTGTGGAATCTCGCCGCGTACACCTGGACACGAGGTGAGCTTGAAGGGGCCGGCATGTCGATCCGCTGGAGTATGTTTCAGTGGCTCACTGCCCAAGACATTGCCATGGGTCTTAAACGTGTATTCGACATTCTTGATATGGAGCCGGACGTTACCGATAAGCCCAATGCGGTTAAGTTCGAAAATCTAGAGTCCGAGATTAGTTTTCAAGATGTCCGCTTTTTCTACGAGCCGTCGCGACCTGTACTCGACGGCGTGTCTTACACGGCACAAAGGCGTTCGATTACCGCGATTGTGGGGCCCACCGGCTCTGGGAAAAGCACGCTCATGGGACTTTTGTTGCGTCTTTACGACCCAAATGGCGGATCGATCAGGATCGACGGGGTCGATCTGAGAGATTACGAGGTAGCCTCCATCCGAAGCAACATCGCCGTGGCTCTCCAGGAAAATGTTCTGTTTGGAATGTCGGTGTTGGACAACATCCGATTTGTAGCGCCACAGGCCACGGACGCTGAAATTGCGGAAGCGATTCGAATCGCCTGCATGGATGACTTCGTTGACGATCTTCCCGAGGGGCTCAATACGGTATTAGGCGACCGTGGAGGAGATATTTCGACCGGACAACGTCAAAGACTGTCGATTGCCCGAGCGCTCGTGCGGGATACCTCCATCGTCATTCTTGATGAGCCGACGGCAGCACTCGATGCGGCTACAGAACATGAGGTGTTGTCGAACCTAACTCAGTGGAGCCGCGGGGGCGCCGATGCCAGTGGAAAGAACCGAGCCGTCTTCTTAATAACCCATCGGATCTCAACAATTCGGCAGGTCGATAACATCATCTATCTGGACGAGGGTCGAATTTTGGAATCGGGAAGTCATGACGAGCTCATGGCGATCGAACGTGGTCGGTATCGGCGTTTTGTCGAGGCGGAGTCGAGTTTGTATGCGAACGCGACCCAGCCGGGTAGCGTTTGAGCGCCGAGTACAATGGAAAATACTACCCAAGAATCACCTGATCGTTTTGACGAGTCGTCTTCGCCGAAAGCAAACGAAACGGAAAGCGAGATGAGTTTTGTTGAGACGCTCGACGTATGCAGTCGCGGTCTTTTCATGATTCGCCATTTTTTGGGACGGTTCGCATCAAAGCAAGTCTTAAACTACATCTCTCTGGCCGTTCCAGTCACGGTACTCCCGTGGCCTATCAAGATCTTGATAGACCATGTAGTGCTTGCAACGCCCATTGCGGGGGCGACGGGATACCCGCCAGTCATGCAACCGTTACTGGACTATTTGTCGGGATCTTCGCCGCCTGAAATCCTCGCCGTAATCGTTACGATCTGGATCGTAACCGTGTTGTTGGTGGGAGGTTATGCGCCAGGGGACAACGCGCGGGACGAGACCGAGGCGTACCTTGCACAGGGTCACGACATCGCCACAAGGGTTGAAAATAGACTCCATAGTGCACACAGCTACGTTGGTGGCTTATACGGTTACATAGAGTTTAGGATCCACATGCGGCTCACTCAGGCCGCAAATCACTTCATTCGGTCGAAACTATTTCGGCACATCAAATCGCTTCCTATGAGCGTACTGAACGAGCGGCGGATCGGGGATTCCGTGTATCGGGTGATGTACGACACGCCATCCATCACGTCGATGTGCTACGACATTGCTGCGCGAACGTTTATGGCGACCGCGGTGTTGTTTGTCGGGCTCGCGACCTTCATTAGCGCGTATCCCAATAATCCGGACCTGGTTTGGCTCGCAGTATTGGTTTACCCGGTCTTCTTGTTACTTTCGGTTCCATTTGCAAACGCAACACGGAAGAGAGGGCAAGCCTCCAGGGTCGCTGGTGCGACCACCACGAGTACGGTTGAGGAGGGGATGGACAACATCTTGGCCGTCCAGAGTTTGGGTGGTAACCAAAACGAGAAATCTAGATTCGGAACGGACAGCGAAGAATCGTTCAAAAAATTCAGGGGTGTTATTTGGATCGGGACGGTCGTGGGGCAGTTTATTGGCGGTTCGTACACCGTCATCGTCGCGATGGTCATTTTCTACACCTCAGCTCAGATCATTGAGGGGACGATGACGCCCGGAGATTATGGTGCGCTCCTGTACTACTTTAAGTGGCTTAGAGGCCCAACGCGCGCCATGGGATTAACGTGGATCGAACTGCAATCTCATGCCGCTGGAATACGCCGTGTCTTTTCGGTTTTGGACTTGCCCAGTGAAAAGGAAATGGGGAATGTGCAATTACCCAGCGTTGAACGCGGCGTTTCATTTGAAAGCGTGGGTTTAGTCTACCCTGACGGTAGACGCGCGCTTTCGGAGATTTCGTTTAAAGCGGATGTTGGACAGATCGTAGCTATTGTCGGTCCGACCGGCGCTGGGAAAACAACGCTTGCTAGTTTAATACCAAGATATCTTGTCGCGACGGAGGGGCGCGTATTGGTTGACGGGCACGACGTCCGCGACGTGTCCTTGGAGAGTCTCAGACGGCAGGTCACCTACGTTTTTCAGGAAACGAAACTGATGTCCGATTCGATTGCCGACAATATTCGCTTTGGTAATCCTGGGGCCGAATTTTCTGAGGTAGAACGGGTCGCCAGGATCGCAGGTGCACACGAGTTCATCGACCAACTGCCCGATGGCTACGATACCAAGCTCGGCACAACGTCTAGCAAGATATCGGTCGGTCAGAAACAACGTATCGCGATCGCGCGTGGCCTCTTGCGGGAATCGCGCATACTGATTCTGGATGAACCCACCTCTGCCCTTGATCCCGAAACCGAAAACTATCTTGTGGGAGCGCTTCATGAAGCGGCCCGTGACCAATTGGTGGTCGTCATTGCACACCGTTTATCGACCATCGCGCAGGCAGACAACATCGTTTTCCTAGAGGATGGTCGCTTTCTTGAATCGGGTAGTCACGCCGATTTGATGGCGATCGAGGATGGAAACTACCGGCGATTTGTCGATTTGCAGACTAGAGCCGTTAGAAGTGCGTGACCATCAAAACGTGTTCGGTGCCCCGGGGGGATAATCATCGCTGCAACAATTAAAGTCACGGCAATCAAACGCTTTTGCTTCACGGACGAAGAGAATTGCAAGTACTTCATAGTGAAGGTCGAAACCGACGCAGGTATCCACGGATTGGGCGAAGTGGGGATCCCTTATTGGGGAGGCGCTATAGATCAAGCGTTAGAACATCTCAGCGAGATCGTTATTGGTTCGGATGTGCTCGCCACAGAAAGACTTTGGCAGATCATGTTTCGGGCGGGATTTTTCCCCGCCGATAAGGTCTATTCGTGCGCCATCAGCGCGATCGACATTGCCCTGTGGGACATCAAGGGCAAGGTGTTCGATGTCCCGGTATTTAAACTTTTGGGTGGACCCGTAAGAGACAAGGTTGCTTGCTACCCTCACGTCCAAGGAATCGGCACATCGGCACTCATCGAAAATTGCCTTGCCGCTATCGACAGCGGGTGGCAATTCCTCCGATGGCACCTACCCAGCGCGTTCGAGGCCGGTTTGAGCGACGATGCTGGGCTGATCGATCCCAGGAGAGCTATTACCACGACGGTTGACCAAGTCGCCGCCGTCCGTGAAGCGGTAGGCGACGACATCGGCATTTGTCTAGACGTCCACACCAGATTGGATACAGCTCACGCGATCGATCTTTGTACCCGACTAACCCCTTATAAGCCGTTTTTTGTCGAAGATCCGATCCGTTCGGAAAACCGCCAGAGCTATCGAACGCTCGCGACACACGTATCGCTACCTCTTGCTGCTGGCGAGCAGTGGTCGTCCAAATGGGACTTTAGAGAAGTGATCGAAAACGAGCTCATTCGGTACGCCCGGATCGACCTATGTACCGTTGGGGGCATCACCGAGGCACTAAAAATAACCGGTTGGTGTGAAACACACTACATAGACATTGTTCCTCACAACCCGTTGGGACCCGTCAGCGCCGCGGCGGGCATCGCATTGTGTATGGCTTCAACTAATGTGGGTGTGCAGGAGATGCCGCGTGCACCGGGTTCGTATGCCCGAGATCTCTTTCCTGAACAAATCGAGTGGAAGGATGGCTACGCCTGGTGTGGCGATACACCCGGATTGGGAGTCGAGCTCAACGAGGACCTCGCTCGTGCCAATAAAGCGCCTCTAAACAGTTGGCCACCCGTACTGAGTCGACCTGACGGCGCTTTAAACAACTGGTAACACGAACATAAAACAGCCGGGTACCTCTGGAGCCCACGGTTGCGCAATGTTCGGAAGATGCTCGACCAATCGAGGTCGTCGTGGCGGCATTCCCGGTCTTCATCAACGATGAATAACCCCTGAAGGATCTAAAGTCCTTTTACCGATGGCGGCGGCTCGACCGGGTAGCTGAGCCATCAATCTACATAGCCAATTGAACAAGGGCGTGACCGATTTGAATTGGTCCACGCAGGGGGTGCGCAACCTGAAACACCCGTCGGGCATACGCCCGACGGGTCAGGTAGGTCAAAACATCAGAAGTTATAGCCGACGCTGATGCCTATTGTGCGCGGCAAGATCACAGCGTAATACGCCACGAACTGATCGCGCCAGGAACCGCCGGCCGGTATCGCCGGCCAGCCAGGATAGCCTGGGGTTTGCCAGGTTACGGCACGCTTATCGAGCATATTCCGGGCGAACACGCTGTACTCGAAGTTACCACGGGTAAAGTTGACGTTGCCGTCTAGAACTCTGTAGGCCTCCCCCCCTTCTTGCGGTGACCAATGCCCGGAGCGTGAGGGTACGCTGCGGAACGTCGCGTTGACCTCGGCCAAGGTGTTGTTACCAATCTCAGTTCTCCAGTCAAGAAGTGCCGACCACTGCCAGTCGTTGTTACTTGAGCCTGGCATGGACATTCCCACGTATTGCGGATTGTACGGGTGTGAGAGAACTTCGGACGTTCTGTAACTTGCGTTGAACGTGATATCCAGGTCCTCGTTCACCGCGTAGATGGCCAGCATCTCGAAACCCGTGATTTCCGATTCGCCGATGTTAGTCATCTCGCGCCCTGATCGGCCCGGCCTAAACTCAGGTTGCTGCATGTCGGACCAATCGACTCTGTAAATGCTCGAGTTGAAGAGCAATCTTCCGTCCTGCCACGTACTTCGCACACCAACTTCATAATTCCAAAGTGAGTCGGATTCGTAGTCACTTTCCATACTGACGCCGTTAACACTGAAGAAGTTCCGTCCACCCATGCGGTAGCCGGACGCCGCAAACGCGAACAACATGATGTCGTCACTGACGTCGTATTTAACGTCGAACCGATACGTGTTGACGTCGTCCCAATCGGAAGTTCGGCTAAGTTGACCTTCCGTTTCACCCCAGCAGCCCGCGTCACCGCCCTCGTAGAAGTTGCCGCGCAACGATGCCCTGCGGACCGCAGCGGTCACGCGTAACGGGTCAGACACGTTGAATGTCACTTCACCGTAGATTGCCTTCTCGTCCGAGTTGTTGTACTGGAACTTTTGGTAGAACCAATCACCATTATTCCGAATGCGTGGCGTACCATTATCGTCCCAATCACAGCCGCCCGGCCATTCAGCTATATTGTTTAGAGCTTCATGGTCGTCAGATAGCCAATAAAAGCGACCGGCACGCTTTTGGTTGTTGTTTTCATAATAGATTCCGCCAAGCCAACTGACGCGATCTCCCGGGTCAACGTTAGAAACAGCTCGCACTTCGAACGTCTCGATCGCGCGGAAATTCGGCCCTTCCATACCGTGGAATGCGATAGGGTGTCCGTTAGCTGTAAGCCCACCGGCTGTAGCTCCTTCGCACCATCCGTCGGGATTGCATTCCCACATTACGTTACGAGCAAAGCGGGCGTGGTTGGACAGGTCCGCACCCGTCGCGCTCAAGGTGAAGGCGTCGAAATCGACCTCGAATGTCGTGCTACGGATTTTCTCCACACTGTCACCGGGCTCCAGAAACTGTCGCTTCGGATCCTCGGGGTTCATCGGAATCATGCCGGTCATATCCCAAACGCTGTTGGTTGTGGACGGCTCCCAGGTGGTTTGCGGTCGCCCAGTGTCACCTACTTCGGTCTTTTGGTTGAACACAGTCGCGTGCCAGCGGACTCTGTCGCCAATGTCCCATTTAGCCCGCAAGCGAATGCCCGAGGTTTCTTCCCAATTGGCATCCGGAATGTTGTGGTTTCCATCGACGTCGATGAAACCAGCATTGTCATGGCGATATCCGGCCACGCGAAGGGCGATCGTGTCAGTCACTGGGATGTTGACGAAGCCTTCTAGTTGATTGGTCATATCGTCGCTGCTACCAACCTTGTTAAAGGTTCCGTTGATGTTCGCTGCGAACGCGGACGTGTCCGGTTCGTTCGACACAAAACGCACAGCACCCGCCATAGCGCTTTTGCCGAATTGCGTACCCTGTGGGCCTTTGAACACTTCAAGGCGTGCCATATCGACCATTTTTAGCGGTGTCGCGCCGGGAAATAGCGCGATATCGTCAAGGTAGCTTGCGTTGGTTTGCTGACGCCAAACTTCTGCCCGGTGATAGCCGCGTCCGTTGGTGGAAATACCACGGATGATGACGATCGACTCGGTGGGAGTGGCCTCCGACATGTCGATACCCGGGATCGCAGAGGCGATGTCGGTAAATTCGCGTATGCCGCGCTTGTCCAGCTGTTCGCCGGTGAACGCGCTGATGGCGAGACTGCTATCCTGCAGACTCACTTCGCGCTTCGATGCCGTGACAATGACCTCCTCGATGGGTCGGCTGTCATCGGCTTGCTCTTCCGCAACCGCAGAAACCCCGAATCCGGCCACCAGTGACATCAAAAATCCAGCTGTAGTACTTGCCGTAAACAAACGACGTTTCGTTATCCCTAACATTTACCTCTCCCGTATATAGAATGTGCCGCTATAAGATGTGCCGCACTGGGGTTAAGAACGTCACCCCTGCAGCCGAACGGGAGCGATTATACAAGAAACAGAGTTCGTACTTTGAACGAGAATTTATATGTTTCTCGAATAACGTTATGCCAAGAGGTCATCTTGTAGCCAAGCCAGTTGATTATTCCCGGGGATTGTCGCGAACGCGGTGGGCACTCGACGGCCATCGCGCGCTCTTTCGCCGCAACTTCGTCGGGATCTGGATGTCGGCAACTTGATGGATTGGGAGGTCTATGCCACGGTGTACATCCCTGACCACGCAGATCCATTCCAGGAGCATTCTTTGACAATATCAATTGAACACGCCCAATCTGCGAGGAAAAGCTTGCTAGAAGATGGTTATTGCATGGTGGACGACGCCATAACTACTGCGTTTCTTTCGGAACTTCGTGACTGGGCAGATCATCTTCTGAACACAACGGAGCCATTGCCCTATTGGAAGTACCAAGGGTCGGACATTAAGATCGATGGCCTTCGTCGCGCGTCAAACGCCGATCCGGATTGGTTACCAGAGGTATACCAGGGACGGCCCGAAAACCCGAAAGACGAAATTGTCGATCGCCTGATCGAATGGCCAAGCCAAGTTCTCGATGCGCTGGGACTAAGTGATTTTCATTCCGATGACTCTTTCACGATCATCTCGAAACCGCCGAAGAGCGTTCCGCTCTACTGGCATCAAGACTGGTGGCACTGGGACGACCCCATCAGCGGAGCACCATGGCCACAACAAGTATTTTTAAGTTGGTATCTGTCCGAAACAGATAGGACGAACGGTTGTTTGCGAGTTATTCCGGGTTCACATCTCGAACGAACCGATCTTCACGATCATTTGATACCAGCGCACGAGGGCGGCGGTTTCACCGTCGATGAAGAAAACGAATGGATGTTTCTAGACCATCCCGATGCGATCGATGTTCCCGCACGCCCTGGCCAATTGTTCATCGGCGATGCAAGACTGCTTCACGGCACCTATAGGAACATGTCTAACCAACGTCGCACCGTGCTACTAGGTTGGTACTACCGAGGAAGTTATGACGTTCCTTCAGACTGGGAAGCCGAGGTACCCCGTCAAATACTTGAGCGGCCCAGTGATCTTCCACCCCGTTGGAATCGAGAGCCGGGTGCGCATCTAGCGTCGGCAAATAACTCGACCGCGTAATCCGCATACTTCCGCTCATCTCGAGAGGCGCAGTCGGTACTCGAACGTCTACGATGGATTGACAAATGTTAAGCGACGTACAGAAAGAAGAATTTATAGAGAAAGGATTTCTACACGTTCCTAGCGTCGTGCCTACACTCCTAACCCAAAGGGCGCGGCGAGTTATCAACGGCGCGATTGGAGAAGGCTTTGATGCAGACAGTTTGCGTTTGTATCAGGCGCGTTCGTTTTTTCCCGAGTTGCGAGACGACCCTCGCCTGTTGCGACTGGCAACTAATACGCCAACGTGGGGGCTCGTCACTTCGTTATTGGGTAAACGTAGGGTGATCAGGCCCAAGGGGGGGGCACAGATTGCGCTGCGATTCCCGGTGCCGGAAGGCACCGCGACCACGCGCCACGGTTGGCATATGGACGGCTATCCTAGCGGCGTTAATGGCGTGCCGGACGATGGGGCTGTCCGCAGTTTTAATCTTCTACTTGGCGTTATGTTAAGCGACGTATGCAGTCGCGACAGCGGTAATTTAACGGTGTGGCCAGGCATGCACCATGAACTGGAGCAATACTATCGAAGCAATCCGGTCTTCCCTAGCCCAGATACTCTTACCACCGAACAACTGGGGTTTACTCTGCCAACTCCTCATCAAGTCATGGGAAAGTGTGGTGATGTCGTACTCGTTCACTACCAACTTGGCCATACGGTTAGCCCCAATTTGTCCGGCGATATTCGTTATATGTGTTTTTTCCGCCTCTCCGTGCGGGGTTTGGAGGGACGGCGAGTTGAATCAATGCAAAACATCTGGCGCGATTACCACGGTTTGAATGGAAGAACTCATTAGAACCGTCTCTTCGTTTCCGGGATTGCAGGGCCATCACCATCGGCATGCTTATCTACCAATAGTTCAAGGCCCCTAATCGCTTACCTGTGATTTTCATTAGTTCTAGTTTTGCCGAGTTGTTGAGGAGCGACCCAAGACGCTTCGTTAGCGAGGCACGTTTCGACGCTTTTGTCGATTGAGATGAAAGACTTTCCATGAATTTGGGTAGTACGTCCTTCCGGTCGCCGCTGCCTGCCCTGAATTCAAGGACCTCGACACCCGCAGAACCCACGGCGCCTCGGTATGGCTTCAGCTGGCATGAAAATCGTACCACCTTTGCCCAACCTCTAAGATTCCTTAGACGACGGCCGTTCGTTAAAGAACCTTGAGCGCCAAACCAAAGCAGTTAGATCCCGAAGTAAGAGAAGACACTTACCTTTGCGAACATCTATTGAAGCGTCGCGCCCCCGAGATGCAGTCCATCGAGTGATTTACTGGTATCAAGCCGCAGCGTTTGGACCGCCCCGCCCTGGCTGTACCCGAGAACCAAACGCCGCGGCGAGGGGGTGATCGGGAAAAAGAATACAACTCGCTCCACGGCACCAGGCGCTATCGAATACGGTAAGTCAGCGCGAAACTCTTGGATTTTTGCATCGACCTCGCGTCGGTGACGCCAATGGCTAATGACTATGGCTGGCCCCGCCACGATTAGCGCCGCACCCGCCGTGGTCACTGCCGTACCAAAACTGGTCGAAAGTCCCAACCAAGAGGAAAACGCAGCTATGCCAACGCCTGCCGCTGCAAAGTACCCACCAACGACTGTGGTTCCGATGACTGTCGCCGCCATCACCGCCGTTCCAGTGCCCGCTTTCACTCGGACGTCAGCGTCTTTGTACCGCTTCGCGACTTGTTTGCTGCCGGTACGCAGCGCCTGGCGTCCCAGTTCTGGATAAACCTTTGTCCCGGTCGAATCCTCAAGAAATGTCTCATCAAGGACGAGAGCAGCTTTCGACCGATTCTCAATGCGGAGGAGGTATTGATCCCAATCGGCGTTCTTGGACCATGTTCCTGGGCCGTTACGGACAATGACCCAATCTAGGGTCGCTGCCGTCGTCTGATCTCGCGCGACAGCCAAGGGATTCCCTTCAGGAGGAAACGTCGGCTCGTCGAGGACTTTGGTGCTCGCGCATCCAAACAGCAATAAAACCGACCCCACCATCGCGGCCAGACGACAACCGTTCATTACGGAACCTTGTGCCTCAATCTAGAACAGTCAGATCCCGAAGTGAGAGATGTATCGACGTCGATGAAACGATTGGCCGCCGAACGCGGCTTCAACCGCCCGGGCACGTTTTAAAAAGAAACCTGCATCGAACTCATCAGTCATACCGATTCCGCCGTGCATCTGAATCATGTCGTTGGACATGTCATGGAGAAACTCTCCAACCTGACATTTAGCCAGCGAACACAGAATCGGAACGTCTTCTCTGCCTGCGTCGATAGCCCGAAGCGCCGCTTCGACGCAGGAGCGGGCAAATTCCATCTGCATGAAGCGTTCGGCCGCTCGGTGGCCAAGGCTCTGAAACGAGCCGATGACCTGGCCGAACTGTTCCCGAGTCTTCAGATACTCCAGAGTCCGGTCGAATGCCTCAGCGCCGATGCCTAGCATCTCCGCGGCTAGACCCGCTCGAGCGCGGTCGAGGATTCCTTCAAGCAGCGCAAAGCCTTGTTCAACTTCGCCCAGCACACAATCAGCGGAGGCACTCGCTGAGTTGAACAAGACGTTGGCGTATCCCCTGCTGTCCGCGGTCTTGAGCGCCGTCGCCTCAATACCATCTGTGTCCGCCGGCAACAGGAACAGAGTAATACCTGCGGTATCTCCTGGATTGCCGGAGGTTCGTGCGGCGACGACGAAACCGTCCGCGCTCACACCCTCAAAGACGAGAACTTTCTGGCCGTTCAACGTGTAACCGTCACCTGTTGCTTCCGCCGACAGAGCGGTCTGTATCGGACCATGGTGCGGACCCTCGTCCACGGCCAGGGTCAGAATACGTTTACCCGCCGCAATGTCGGGCAGCCAGCTCTTCTGCTGAGCATCGGAACCACCAAGCATGAGCGCGGATGCGCCGACCAGCCCGGACGCGAACAGGGGCGATGCCACCAGCTGCCGACCGGTCTCTTCAAGGACTACCCCGAACGTGGCGTAGTCCATACCGGAACCACCCAGTTCCTCTGGAACAAGAATCCCGGCCCAGCCCATGGTGGAAATTTCCGACCATGTGGCTTCATCGAAATGTTTCGGTGTGCCGCTGTCACGCATCTGACGGAATTTCTGCACAGGCGATTCGTCTCTTACCCAGGCCTGGGCCTGGTCCTTCAACATGGATTGCTCTTCAGTGAGTACAGCCATCTCTCAATACCCCTTCAAGCCCAGTACGCGTTTCGCGACCAGATTCAAATTGATCTCGGTTGTGCCACCTTCGATGGAGTTCGCCTTGGATCGGAGCCAAGTACGGACATTTCGCAGTTCCTCTGGCGTGAACTCGTTCCCGCCCCAGCCAAGACCCTGATTGCCTAGCATCTCCACCACGAGTTCTTGGCGGTTCTGATTGTCCCGAGCCCAGGCGACTTTCAAAATACCGACAGCGGGCGACGGCCCGTGAACGGCCGCCTCCTCGCCAAACCTACGCCCGGTCAGGGCGTACGCATGCGCGAACATTTTCTGGCTAGCGATGCGCTCACGCATGGCACCATCGGCCAACTTGCCGTCCTCTAGTCCAATGTATTCCTGAGCCACATGTTCCAGGTCAAAGGAACCACCCATGACACCACCGCCACCACCGCCGCTGCCGGCAATGCCCTGCCGTTCGTGCAGCAGCAGTCGTTTACCAATATTCCAACCGAGGTTCTTCTCCCCAATGAGGTTTTCCTTGGGAACAACCACATCGGTAAAAAACACTTCATTGAACGGCGACTCGCCTGAAATCAACGTGATCGGTTTTACTTCCACCCCGGGGGATTTCATGTCGAGGGTGAGGAAACTGATGCCCTCGTACTTGTTGTCCCGATCGGTCCGGAAGACGCCATACATCCAGTCGGCCTCCATCGCTCCGGAGGTCCATATTTTTGATCCGTTCAGGACAAAATGATCGCCCATGTCCTCGGCAAAACTCTGCAAGTTAGCCAGGTCCGATCCAGCTCCCGGTTCCGAATATCCCTGACACCAATGAATTTCGCCGCGGATGATGGGAGGCAGGTAACGTTTCTTCTGCTCATCGGTGCCCACGTCAAGGAGCGTTGGTCCCCACATCATGGTACCGAAACCGCCAATGGGACTGATCGCACCCAGGGCACGCATCTCCTGCTGAACAACCGAGGCTTGATCCGGTGTCAGCCCACCGCCGCCGTATTCAGCGGGCCAGGTCGGCGTCGACCAGCCTTTCTGACCGATGCGGTCCTGCCAGACTTTCCAGTTGCCCGTCAGTTTGGAGCCGAAGCCCGCAATTCCCGGGGGTCGCTTGTGAGCAAGTTTTTCGGGGAAGTTCTCTTTGAGCCATGAACGGGCCTCTTCCCGAAACGCGTCCAGGTCTTGTGCTGGTTCCAAGGTCCTTCCTCCAGGTAAATCGCCGGTCGAAGATAGCAGATCTCATGGATTCTGACTGCCACTCAAACAGTGGAGCAAGACCTTTGATACAGAACTGCAGCAAAGCGTCTACGGCGATAGGGGAGGAATCTAGTTCCCTGCCGCGCTCCGATTCTTTTTGTTGTGGCGATACCGCAACGCTTTAAGGCTCGGCCCCAGTAAATAGTCGATTGGCTAATTCTTGACCCGCGGGTCGTATCTTCAACGTCACTTCAATGCCACTGTCCTTGCCTCCCGGTGGGAGCAGTAAGCGGCTTCCATTAGATCCGTCAACTGCAGAGCCTCGGTCATCCCAAAATCTACCGGTTCGCCACCACGCGCGGCCCGTACAAACTGACCAATGGGTGAAATCCCCGGCGCCGGAAGATCAACGACCGGTTGCCACCCCTTCTCTGGCAGGTGTTGAGATCGAATCAGTGCCTCGCCTGGCGAGAGCATGCGATAACCGCCGTCGGTGCCGTCGATTTCTACCGTGAAATGACCGCCATAACTCACAAAAGATGTTTCGTTGATGGCTATTGCCCCATTCTCGTATTCGATCAGCGTGACAGTATTGTCTTCTACGGCGCGTTCTGTGACGTGATTGAAGATCGATGACACTTTCGCGGGTTTACCCAACAACCAACGCGTGAGGTACATGCCATGCGCGCCGAGATCCATCATCGCACCACCGCCGCACGCGATGGGGTCGTAGAAATGTTCAGGTAACCAACCTCTGGTCGCACCATCGTGACTGATGCGAACACGCATCGTGGTGATATTGCCGAACAGGCCCTCGTCCGCCGCCTGCTTCGCATACAGAATTTCCGGTAGGTTTCGTCGTGGATAGGAAATGCAGAAGATCACTCCGTTATCGCCTACCGCCTTGGCTATCTCGTTCGCTTCAGAGCTCGTGGTTGCAAGCACTTTCTCAGTAAAAATGTGCTTGCCCGCTTTTGCCGCTTTGACCATCACCTCGCGATGTAAATTGGTCGGAGTGACGACACCCACGGCATCAATGGAATCAGAGGACAGCAACTGATCCAAATCTTCGAACCAGTCCACCGAAAGCTCGTCGGCCCAAGCCTTTCCGCGCAGCCGATCTTCATCCCATACCGCTTGAACGTGCGTGTCCGGATGGTTCGCAAACTCCTTCGCATACTCGTCGGCATGGACATGCCAACGACTTAGCATCGCAACTCTGAACATCTAACCTCCTATCAATCGTCAAGAATTCTCAGAGATCGACTATGTGGCGCGGCCTAATACACGTTAGCCACGTTATCTCTATGTGCTTCTCAGAATCGATGTTGAAACCGCGGTGGGTTGGGGACTACTGCACCAAGCTACGCCCACCTCAAAGCGGCGTCAAAGCCGCCTTCAGATACGCGAGCGTTAAAACGTACGTTAGGAGTGCCCCTCAAGCCCAAGCAATTCCCGAATTTCTGGATCATCAGCAGCGAGTAATTCGCTCGTCAGACCGTCAACCGGAGGCTCGCCCCCGTGTGGGGACTCACGCAACCACACCGGTGTGTACGCTAAAATGAGCATGCGTCGATTCCCAACCGTTGTCGGTAACGCTCGATGCCAAAGGTTAGAGTGAATAATCACCATGCTGCCGGCCGGAAGGCGTAGAGTCTTCTCGTCTGGCATGGGTTCGTACTTGCGTTGTGGCGGTTCACGGTCCAGCCAACGATGCGAGCCCGGCACTACCGACAACGCTCCAGCATCATCGTTTAGTTCATCAAGATAGATCAGGCAATCGATCGCATGGGGTTGCGAGAACCATGGCGGCAACGGGCTGGGAATGACCCGCAAGTGCTGGTGCCACGGTGTTTCTTGAGTCTCTGCGCCCGCGAACGATACCCTGGCCGACAAGCCCCGTAACCTCACCAGTGGACCCATCATCGCACGCGCAACGGACAGAGCCGGAGCCCAGGTCAATAGGTCATGAAATGCCCGGTCCTTGTCCAACAAATGGCGGAGTACGGTGCCGAATGTTCGCGTCGGGATCTCATCGGATTGCTCAAACTCCGATCGATGTTGGTCCCACTCCAACACCATGAGGCGATCAATCGCATCGCGTAACGACTGCAGCCAATCGTCACCAATGGCTCCCTCACGAATCAAATACCCTTCGTGTTGAAGCGTCTCCAATTCATCCACGGTGGCGCAAACCTCAATATCGCGGATAAGGCCCGGTACTGAGGTGACACGGTTCTTGGAAGCATCGCCCATATGTTTGTTGAGCACCTTGTACGAAATTCGGTGGGTGTTCATTGGCGCGACCATAACATTAAGGTTATTGCATGAGCATTCGAGATTTCGATCGCGTGAAGATGCTTCGGTAAGGGACCAACCAGTCATGATCCTCCGCGTTAGCGGCGGCCGAAGTCTTAACCGCCCTCACGGGCGACGCTGACTTCCCCAGAGGTATGACGAGTTCATCTGCACCATAGATAATCCACCTTCCAACACCAGGTAAACAAAGGGATAAGGCACGATGGCACTATCGTTAGATCTACAAGGAAAGCTAGCACTGGTAACCGGCGCAACAGGCGACCTTGGCCGGGTGATGGCCCGAACATTGGCCGGCGCCGGTGCAGATGTCGTCGTTCATTACCACCAAAACGCGTTTAAAGCCGACGAATTGTGCGCCGAAATTAACGCGCTCGGGCGTCGCACAATGCCCATATCAGGCGACGTGGGCACCCGCGAAGACGTTTTTTCGATGCGCGACGCGATCCGAAGCACGTTGGGCGATCCGCAAATCATCGTCGCCAACGCCGTTTCGCAAATCCACCCTTGGGAGACGGTGCTGGACGAAGAATTGTCCGATTACGAGGACCAGTTTCGCTCATGCATACTCCAGAACGTCTTACTCGCCAAAGCCTTTGTCCCGACGATGATCGAGAGTGTCTACGGCCGGTACATAGGCATCAACACCGAATGTGCGATGCAATTAAAACCCACCCAGTCGGCCTACGCTGCCGCGAAACGCGGCATGGACGGGGTTTTGAGAGTCTTGGCCAAAGAAGTCGGCCAACATCAAATTACCGTAAATCAAGTCGCCCCTGGCTACACCATCAGCGATCGCGACCGAGAAGCCGGCACCGAACACAACGCCAATTATGAGAGCACGGTTCCCCTTGCCCGACGAGGCACCGATCAAGAAATCGCCAACGTCGTTGCGTTTCTTGCATCAGATCTAGCTAGCTACATTACGGGAGCGTATGTTCCGGTATGTGGTGGAAATGTGATGGCAACGATTTAGACACGCGGAACCGCTACTGGACCGACATCTCTATTGAAATGGTCATCGCCGTACTGAACGTAAGGATTGTCCCATGCCCCTACCCATCCCCTCGTTAAAGGAAGCCGATCTTCCGGCCCGCGAGAAATCTCTGGTCAAAATGATGGGCCCAGGCATCGTCATGGCGGGGCTCGCCATCGGCTCAGGCGAACTCATCATGTGGCCCTGGATAACGTCGATTGTGGGCGCTCAACTACTCTGGGCGGCAGCTATCGGCATCTTTCTACAGCTCTGGATCAACATCGAAATCGGTCGTTGGTCCATCGTCACCGGCGAGAGTCCCTTCACCGGCATGGTGCGGGTGATCAAAACCATCGTTTATGTCTGGGTCTTCATGATCGTCGTCGGCAAGTTTCTACCCGGTTGGGCGCGAGAAACCGGCATTGCCCTAAGGGATTTGATCTTTGGGCCTGGGCATTCGAGCCCGCCGTGGGTGTGGACGGCAATCGTTTTTGCGGCGGTTGCCGCCATCCTTTTCGGTCCCAAAGTGATCTACCAGGCGGTCGAACGATCCATCATGTTTCTGATCGTGGTCATCGTGGTTGGTCTCATCTACGTCGTCTGGGAGATCGGTTCCAAGGACTTGTTTATGGCGATGTGGGACGGTGTCACCAACATTTTCGACTTTCCCGATTTCCCGGTCCCGGTACTCGCAGACGATGGTTCGATTCGTGACGAGCTCTCGTTCAGCCGATTTTTCGGAGCCGTGGTATTCGCCGGTGCTGGGGGATTAGGGAACCTGTATTACGCCTACTACTTACGCGAAAAAGGAATTGGCATGGGAGCCCGCATGCCAACTCTCATGAGCGCAGCGCACAAACACGAAACCAAAGAAATGGATGCCGGCTACCTTTACCCCGAGACGGAGGAAAATCAGAAACGTTTTCGCGACTGGTTTCGCTATGTGGTAACCGATCAGGTGTTGTTCTTCTGGCTGCTCGGTCTGTCTCTTATACACATCTCCGAGCCCACGAGACCGAGGCTGATCTCGTATGCCGTCTTCTG
>CAXDSX010000022.1:0-18425 GCA_963992075.1 uncultured Pseudomonadales bacterium
GGCATACGAGATCAGCCTCGGTCTCGTGGGCTCGGAGATGTGTATAAGAGACAGATCGCATGCATGCAACGATTAACTGATCAATATCAAGCGTCCGTAATTCAACCAAATCCGAGATTTCGAAGATCGAGCAACTAGATAGTTAAGCAACGGATCCTACGTTCGAGTGACGAACCTCGCGTTTCGTTTGCTCCTGTCAAAGAGCAAGGTCAACCAACCCTCGACCAACCATCTCCCCCTTCAACATCGTATCAATCGCCTCAGATAACGTTGTTAGGCTCAGCGTTGACTTCTTGAGTGTGGTTAATTCGTTGAGTTTCCAAACACCCGCCAATTTATCCCAAATCTCAACTTTCTCCGGAAGCGGCAGCTCGACAGAATCGATCCCGAGTAAATTCACGTGTCGAAGTATGAAGGGCAGGACCGTCGCAGGAATATTTGGTGAATTGACCAATCCACATGCTGCCGCACTTTGCCCGTATCGGAGTCCCTTAATCGCGTTAAACAACATACCCCCACCAACGGTATCCACCACTCCGCCCCACAATTCCTTCAACAGCGGTCGATCCCCGCCAGCTTCAAGGTCTTCCCGAGACAAAATTTCACGGGCCCCGATTGATCTCAAGAACTCATGTTGGTGTGCTTTGCCGGTTACCGCGTGCGGCTCGTACCCTAATTGATCAAGAAGTGTAATCGCGACACATCCGACACCACCCGTCGCACCGCTCACGAGTACGGGTCCCCCTTTAGGACTCATTCCCGACTGCTCTAGCTTGTGGACCGACAGGGCGGCTGTGAATCCAGCCGTCCCCAGAATCATGGCTTCCTCAAGGCTCAGACCGGGAGGCAAGGGCACCGCCCAATTCGCTGGCACTCGCACTCGCTCTCCAAATCCCCCTGAAGTATTCATACCGAGATCAAAGCCGATCACGACCACTTCGTCACCAACAGCAAAATCCGCGACCGTCGATTCAACGACGGTCCCGGCAACATCGATTCCAGGAGTGTGGGGGTAATTCCTGGTCACGCCGGGACTTCCAGTCGCCGACAGAGCGTCCTTATAGTTCAACGACGAGTACTTCACATCGATCAACAACTCGCCCTCCGGCAAATCAGCGAGTTCGCGTTCAACCACCGATCTAACAAATGATCCGTCTTCGTTTTTTTCAACCAAAAAAGCCCGGAACGTCGTCATCATCGTCTCCTCATCAATTGATCGAAGGTCGATTGCGTAAATTCGGCGAAACTCCCCAATAAACGCTGCACCGGTTTTTGAGGAATAATCCACTGAAGAGCATAGACATCGGCCCGATCACAAGCGCTCATGACATATTCGTCGCTGGTCGACAGCACATCTACCAAATGTATCTTTTGGGCTCTCTCTCCATACCAACTCTCCCCGGTCGCAACAGCTTCCACGTCCAGTTCTTGACGATATGTCGACACAAACTCACGGAATAGAGCGTGTGCGTCTTCCAACTCTTCAACAAATTTGGCTCGATTTTCTTCGGTGTTCTCACCAAATACAGTCATCGTCCGCTTGCTTTTACCCGACGTGATCACGTCGTAATCGACATCATATTTCTTGAGCAACCGGTGCACATTGGGGACTTCGGCAACCACTCCGATGGATCCAAGAAGGGCAAAGGGAGCCGCAATAATCTGGTCGGCAACGACAGCCATCATGTATCCGCCGCTCGCTGCCACCCGGTCTACCGCAACCGTGAGTCGAATCTCTGCCTGTCGTACACGAACCAACTGTGAAGCGGCAAGTCCGTATGCATGAACAAGACCACCAGGGCTTTCGAGTTTGATAACGAGTTCGTCTGTCTCTCCGGCGCGCAATAGCACAGCCGTCACCTCATTTCGTAACTTTTCAACATTAGAGGCGTTCATATCGCCTTTAAAATCGATTACGAACACGCGAGGCTTTGGTTCAGGCTTTTTGGCCAGCTTCTTTCGTTCTTTGCGATTTTCTTTGGAGGATTTCTTAAACTGTCCCGCGGGCATCAGACTTTGGTCCATCGCTTCGCGCAATTCCTCAAGCCGATCGTTCACCCGATGGACTTCAAGATATCCCCTTGAGGGAGCTTGTCGACCCCGACCGATTGATCCAAGCATCATGAGAACGATAACCACGGCGATTACGACGGTCACCGTGTTCGCCAAAAAACCTAGATATTCGAATAGAAAGTCCATCCAAAAGTACTTCCGCGGGGAGTACGAAAGATTACCTGTTATTTTGCTGAAGCGTCCACCGACAAGGTACTGGTTCTAACTCCATCGCATCACAAGGAACTACTCGATATTCTTCTCGTTTCTCGTGGCGGTAATAAAAAGGAGTCCATGTGACGAAAGAGGAATGTCGCGACGAGCTGCAGAAAAACTTTTTCCCTGCGGCCGCCAAGGAGTACGACGTTGTCGTGGGTCTCACCGTGCGAGACGAGCAGCTTTGTTGCCATGTTTCAGGAGCTGGGATTACTTTCGTGACAACGGCCCCCGACGTCAACTTTTCCTTCAACAGTTGGGATTCGGTGTCAGGATTGCTTCTTGGTGACACGGATCCCATCGCGGCGTTCATGGCCGGACAATTCCGCTCCGACGGTTATCTCACCCTACTCTTCCTCATCCTCGCGATATTTAGGTCCCCAAACCGTCCGCAGATTCCGGATTGAGCGATGCCTGCATTTCTTCGACAAAGGCGCGGATCAACCATCCCGAAATGGCCGTGCCGCCCGGAACGTTAGGTGACTGGTCGTATTTAAACCAGTTAGCCTCAGCAATTTCACCGTCGCGGCAAACGATGTCACCCGAGGCGTAATCCGCGTGAAAACCGAGCATTAAAGAATTGGGGAAAGGCCAAGACTGACTACCTAGGTACCGAAGATTTTCAATCTTGATACCAACCTCCTCGTACACCTCCCTATGCACTGTCTGTTCGATCGACTCTCCCGGCTCGACGAAGCCAGCCAGGGTGCTGAACATACCTGTCGGCCATGTCGCGTTTCGCGCAAGCAGCATCTCTTGATCGCGTCGTACCAGAACGATAATGCTCGGACTTAGCCTTGGATAACTAATCAATTGGCACGACGGACATACTCGAGCACGATCTGATCCGTGATCTTCGGTTTCCACTCCGCATCGTCCGCAAAATGCATGGTCACGGTGCCACTCAACGATCTGTTTAGCTCGCCCGGCCAAATAGAACATGGCAGGTTCCACCCGCCCTAGCCAAGCCCTAAGCCCGGTCAAAGCGTAGCCTTCGGGTGCCCTCCCCTTAGCTTCTAGTGCATAACACGACGTTCCGCGCCAATTACCCACGTAGAGTCGAGTCGCAACCTCAAGATCAACCCAGCGAAATTCGTCGACCGTCACCGGCCGGGGAATGCCATGTTCGGCGAGCGAAAGCACCTCATCGCCAACAAAAACAAAGTACAGCGATTCTCCAGTGTGCGCCCCTTCCGGTTCCTTACTGATCGATTCGAAACCGTCGGGTTCAAACGGCCACATACCATTCCCTGTTGTTGTAGAGCCCGGGCGATGATACCAACGAACCGAGAAGTCGGTACTCGCAGCGCTTAACCGGCAGCTTTATATTGAGCGATCCTAGCGAGGCATGTATCTTGGATATCTTCTTTGAAAGTGGTGTGTCGTAGTGGCTGAGACAACTTCAAGCGGACGTGGACGAATAAGTTTCGACTCGTTCTGGGCAAACTTCCTGGGAAATTCGCCCGAATGGTACAAGCGAGCGATTATTGGGTTCCTCATCCTGAATCCACTGTTACTGCTCTTGCCCGAAGGGCACTACATCGCCGGATGGGCCCTCGTTTTGGAGTTTATCTTCACACTCGCGATGGCGCTCAAGTGTTACCCCCTACAGCCCGGGGGTCTGTTAGCGCTTGAAGCGATTATCTTCCAACTTTCCAGCCCGCACACGGTGTTGCACGAATTGGAAAGCGCCTTTCCCGTCATCCTGCTACTTATCTTTATGGTGGCGGGCATTTACTTCATGAAGGACCTGTTGTTATTCACTTTTACGAAGATTCTTCTTGGCGTTCGATCCAAAGCTTTGTTGTCATTTCTTTTTTGTTTCGTTGCCGCCTTCCTCTCGGCGTTCCTCGATGCACTTACCGTGACCGCCGTTATCATCAGCGTTGCCGTCGGTTTTTATTCCGTTTACCACCGCTACGCCTCCGAAGACGGGGATCACGACGCCGAAGTACCCGAACTTCATCGCGAAGATCTCGAACAGTTTCGTTCATTTTTGCGCGGTTTAATGATGCATGGGGCGGTTGGAACGGCGCTGGGCGGCGTGATGACAACCGTGGGAGAACCACAAAATCTCCTCATCTCTAAAGTAATGGGATGGGAGTTCATCGAATTTTTTCAGGTGATGGCGCCGGTGACATTACCCGTATTCGCAGTCGGACTGTCGACGTGCCTCTTACTTGAGTGGACCGGGTGGTTTGGCTACGGCGAAAAAATTCCAGAAAACGTCCTGAAAGTGCTCAAAGAGTACGACCGGGAAGAAACGGAAGAAAGGACAGGGCGCGATAAAGCCCGCCTCATCATGCAGGCTGTGGCAGCACTCTTCTTGATCTTTGCTCTTGCATTCCAGCTTGCCGAGGTCGGCTTGGTGGGACTGTCGGTTATCGTCATACAAACAGCCATGAATGGCGTAGTTGAAGAGCACCAGCTAGGACACGCTTTCGAAGAAGCTTTGCCATTTACAGCACTACTCGCGGTATTTTTCGCTATTGTCGCTGTGATCCACGACCAGCATTTATTCTCTCCGGTAATCGATTACGTACTAACTCTCGAACCACATCTTCAGCCAGGCATGTTCTATATCGTCAACGGGGTCCTCTCCGCGATCAGCGACAACGTGTTCGTCGCCACCGTCTACATCAATGAGGTCAATGCAGCATTCTTAGCAGGAGACTTAACCCGCAATCAGTTTGATCTTCTGGGAGTGGCAATTAATACCGGTACGAATATTCCAAGCGTCGCAACACCGAACGGCCAGGCCGCTTTCTTGTTTCTCCTAACATCGTCGTTGGCACCGCTCATCAGACTCTCGTACGGACGGATGGTATTCATGGCTTTACCCTACACACTCACGATGGGGGTTGCCGGTTGGATGGCGGTTCAGTGGATTCTTCAGTAGACCCTGACTGGCGCCAGACAGATCCTCGTTCCGCGACACTGTCAAGATTGTCCAGGTAAGCTTCATGTGCCTCAACTTCCTCTAGAGTTGCACGCTGCACGAGCAAACCGGAGGACCTCGCGTTCAATCGGACCGGAGAGGATCTTTCGGAAATACGTCCACTTCTGTCTCCACTATTTCCGTCGTCAAACATCGAGGTTTGGCCGCCGGTCATCATAAGATAGACATCCGCTAGGATCTCCGCATCGAGCAACGCTCCATGACGCTCTCTCGCTGAATTATCGACTGCATAACGGCGGCAAAGCGCGTCCAAACTGTTTTTTTGTCCCGGGTGTTTGTGCCTTGCCAAGGCCAGTGAATCTAAAATCTGACAAGCATCATCTATACGTTCCTTACGATCCGTCCGCGACAGCTCATGATTAAGAAACGACACGTCAAAAGGCGCGTTATGAATAACTAGCTCAGCGCCACGAACAAATGCCATGAACTCCTCTGCAATCGTCTCAAATTCTGGTTCATCCTCCAGATCGCGATTGCTCAAACCGTGGATTTCGTACGCCGCATCATCTATTTCCCGTTTCGGATTCACATACTGGTGGTAGTGCTTGCCGGTGACTCGGCGATCTAGAATCTCGACACATCCGATCTCGACGATGCGGTGTCCCTGCTCCGGTTCTAGACCTGTCGTTTCTGTATCGACGACGACTTGCCGCATCGCTAGTCCTTCAATAGGTCGTCAATGGCTTTGTTTGCAGCGTGATCCACGCGCTCGTTCTCTTCATGTCCGCTATGACCTTTGACCCAAAACCATTGCACGGCGTGGTACTCGTTCAGCTCATCCAATTCTACCCAAAGGTCCTTGTTCTTAACCGACCCACGAGAGGTTGTTTTCCAACCGTTCGACTTCCAACGTTTCATCCACTCGGTGACGCCTTGTCGCACGTACTGCGAGTCCGTCGTGATCGACACTTGGGTCGTTCTCGAAAGTGCGCGCAAACCTTCAATGGCTGCGCGAAGCTCCATGCGATTGTTGGTCGTAGAGTTCTCTGCACCGTTTATCAATCGCTCATGTGTTCCTTTTCGAAGGAGTGCGGCCCACCCGCCGGGTCCGGGATTCCCACGACAAGCACCGTCGGTAAAGATTTCAACTTCGACGGTGATCATTGGCGAGCGACAGGCTTAGGCAAACCGATCGAATGGACTTTCGATAAACGCGAAAACCCCGCTTTACGAGGCGGGATCTGCACGTCCTTCTGCTTGACACCGCAGATGACGTAGATATCACCCACTGGAAACGGGATCAGGCGTAATTTCTTCGTGATCCGAAGCAAGGTCGTGTTCTTTACCGAGCGAACCATCCGGCCATAATAATTGAGGTATCGAACAGGTTGATCACGAAGGATTCCCAGCACGGAGACCCAATCCTGTACGCGAACACTCGAATACGGCATGAGACCTCGAAAGATCGCGCGCCATCGTAAAAGTCCCCAGATGCTCAAAGAATTGAAACCACAGATAACAACTCGTCCACCCGGTCGTAATACCCTTTGAGCTTCACGCAATATGGCCCGCGCATCCCCACCAAGCTCGAGGAAATGGTGCAGCACCAATCCATCGATCGAATGCGCTGAAAACGGCAAACGTTCGCCCGATACAACGACAGAGTCTCTCGTTGCACTCCCCATTGCCGCGTTCGAATCGGTCCCATATAGACAAGCCTTAATCATGCACCGTTTGCTCGAGGCCCTCGCTATTCTGACGCTGGGACCGAGCCACAACATGACATCACCATGAAATCGTCTGGCCTCATCGCTAAGGACTTCGATCTCAAAATTGGAAAAGGCACTAGCGTTTTGCGAGTCCAACCACGCAGCAAACGGAAGAGCTGCTGCTCTTGGTGGCTTCGTATATTTGGATCCGGCGTCAGTTGCCAATGACCTTCGAATTCCGCAAAGTACCGGCGTTCCGCAGCATTCTGGACCGTCCAATCTTGAAGGGCAAGATCAATCACATAGCTCGGCTAAACTATCCGCTATTGTTTTTTCTGGTAGCGGGTTGTTCGATCCTACCTTTCGATTCAACCGACAAATCAACGACTTACGTCCGCCCTAAGACCGCAGATTGGGCTCCTGAGCCTCATTTTTATGGTGATCTTGGCCTACCAAATAACACGCCTTTGGCTATGGCCAATGGCCCGCCTAATGGGCCAATTCTTTTTGCCGGAAAGTCACGCCCCCAAGGGAACGACTTCGTTAAGGAATTATCAAATTCCTTTGAACTTGACCACCATCTTCATAACGATCGTGTACGACAAGAAATCGCATGGCTTCAGCGAAATCCGAATTACTTCATCACACTCCAACCACGGCTCGCGCGTTACCTGCCTTACATTTGCGAGAAAGTCCGAAGTCGCAATTTACCAGGTGAACTTTGCCTAATCCCCATCATCGAGAGTTCTCTCGATCCGTTTGCGTTTTCGTCAGGCGGAGCTGCGGGTTTCTGGCAGTTCATTCCAAGTACCGCGAAGAGGTATGGGCTAAAGATCGACTGGTGGGTCGACGAGCGGCGGGACCTAATTGCGTCAACAAACGCGGCCTTAGACTACCTCGTTTATCTCAACGGCCGTTTCGAAAACTGGCTCTTAGCAATCGCGTCATACAATTGGGGAGAGGGACGCGTGGCGCGTGCTCGTAATCGGCTCAGCGGTGACGAGGGGTTCTTCCAAATGCGAGTACCCGAAGAAACCGCTACATACGTTAACCGCCTTCTAGCCCTTTCAGCTGTTTTCGCTGCACCTGATGCATATGACATCCAGCTAATCATTAATCGAGGCGAGATTGATACACAAGCGATGGCAACAGTCGACACTATCGATCAGTTAGACCTCAGTACGGCAGCCCACACAGCGGGAATTTCGGTCAGAACCCTCTATCGACTCAATCCCGCTCTAAACCAGTGGTCTACCCATCCGAAGGGACCGCACCGCTTAATGGTGCCAGCGAGTGATCAAGAAGCGATACAAACCGCCTTGAGTAGCATTCCGCCGAAACATCGTGTTGCTTGGATTCGGCACAAAATCGTACGAAACGACACTCTCGGCGACCTAGCACTCCGATATGGAACAGATGTTGCGACCCTACGCAAAGCCAACCGCATCGTTGGGAATCGCATAATCGAGGGAAACTACCTGGTTATTCCTCGCTCAACCATGTCTCTTGGTAGCTATCCGACACCAAATCAATATCGAAATTCTAATGCCGCTATTCACATTGTCAGAGCAGGAGATTCTCTCTGGACAATTGCAAAACGTTACCGAGTAACCGTCAATACGCTCATGCGCACCAATCGTATCGGTCCCACCGAAATCATAAGACCAGGAAGGAAAGTCATCATTCCGCAGCAAACGTCTCGGGACCCCGTAGTTCGAGAAATCCGATACAAGGTCAAGAACGGCGACTCTCTTGCGACCATCGCCCAAAAATTCAATTCAACCGTGACCGCTATTGCAAATTGGAACACCCTTAATCCGGAGAAGTACATCCATCCCGGACAAGAGCTAACTATCTACATCAATGTAACCTCTGCTCGCTCGGGGTAGTTAATTGGCGACGACCGTCACGCCGGTTTCGATGGAGGCATCCGAACGCAGAGTCCGCATCAAACCTTCAAAATCTCGTTGTCCAAAAAAGTCAGTCAATTGGCCGGCCAGTTGCGTCCTCGCGGATTCGGTTGTCGCCCCATAATCTCCAAGGGTGGCGTTTGTGACGATAACAATCGCTCGTTTTCCATCGTTGAGCTGCGCTCGACCGACGGAACGCGAGTCTTCTTGAGGCGCGGCAAGTTCAAAGGCCTCTCGCAAAATCGGTGCTGGCACATTGTCCACAGCTTGCGTGGCTCCCTCTGATCGTACCCAAGTTGCTCCTATTCGAGCAGCAACGTCTCCCGCGGGTTCTTCATTTTCGAGCCGTAATACCGCGTCACTTATCGATGCCAAAACCTGTTCATCAGCTTTGTCCCTTTTGAGTCGCAAGGCAATTTGTTCTCGAACGTCGGCCAGGGATAGCTGTTTGGACGATGTCCGATCAACTAAACGAACAACGATAGCGTGCGTGTCTTCAATCAATATCGGACGGCTATTGAATCCATTTTCCACCACATCGATATCGAGGACTCCTTGCCTGACTTTCTTGCTTTCGAACAACCCCACGCCTTCGTTTCTGGTCAGACCTTCAACCGACTTGATCTCCAAATCATACGCGTCCGCTATAGGCTCTAGAGAATCAGTTTCTTCGAAAGCAAGTTTATCAACCGCGGCCAATCGTTCTTCAAACATACGCGCCGCCTGCTCGGTCAGAAGCGTTTCACGTATCGACAGTTGTTCTTCCTCGAATGAGGGGTATTCCACAGCCTCGATCGCTGTGAGTTTCACCAAGTGCACGCCAAATTCCGTTTGAAAGCTAGACGAGATGCTGCCTTCGGATAGGTCCCAGAGAACGTCTTCAAATTCCGTGACAAAGGTACCTCGTCCCGCCATACCCAAATCGCCACCCGCACTAGCAGACCCGGGGTCGTCCGATAGTTCTTTTGCCAATATCGCGAAGTCCTCACCGCCAAGTACACGATTTCGAATATCCGTCATTTCCTCGAGAGCCTCCAACAGCGACCGCTTTTCATTCAACTCTAAGAGGATATGTGACGCTCGGCGTCGATCACTGAATTCGGACGCAGTCTTGGCCGATTCATAAGCTGATCGAACATCGTCAACCGAGACATCAACCCCGTCTCTCTCGTCGAGATCTGAAAATTCCACGTAAGCAAGATCAAACGACTCTTCGCTTACAAACTGATCCGCTTGCATTTGGTAGAAATCTTCAATTTCTGTATCGCTGACGATAACGGATTCTTCAAAAGTGGACGGATCGACAATCAGATACGCAACATCTCGGGTCTGATTAAGCATCAACGCTGCATCTCGAATTTCGGACTGGGTCGTAAACGCAGTGTCTTGGTATACGTTTACAAGCTGAGCCACTTGCGCATCGGTCTCCATTGCCGATTCAAAGCTCTCTGGCGAGTAACCCGCATTCTGCAGAGCAGATCTATAAAGGGATTCGTTGAATACACCATCAACCTGAAAATTCGGATCCTCGGCAATTCCCTCGCGAAATGACTCGGGAACGCCGGTCAAGTCGAGATCGTCAGCCGTCTGCCGTAACAACGCTCGATTAATGAGTGAGTCAAGGACAACCCCCTGATTTACAAGACTATCAATGAGTTCGGTATCTGCGTCACTGCCCATGCGAGATTGCAAGTTCCGTTTCTGTCGCTGCATTTCGACATCTAACTCACGCAGCGTAATTTCGTCACCGTTAATCGAGGCTGCCCAAGGTTCGCTCTCGGTAAAAAAATTAAAGGTTCCAAACCCAAACACCACCAGGACAAAGCAAATGATCCCGACAATGATTTTCGCCCCTATCCCTTGGGCGCCATCTCGCATCTTCTGTAACAAACCGTTTAGTCTCCCGATAAAACCCAAGAATAAAAAAGGCGCAAGCAAGGTGCGCCTTTAGTCTAGATCAATCCCCGGGGGTGAAGGGGGCCGGGCAGGTAAGTCGTTTCGACATCCCGCCCATTCCCAGGCATTGTCTCGTCCAGCTGAGTTAGTTCAAGGAATCCTTCAGAGCTTTACCCGCCTTAAATGCTGGAGCCCGTGAGGCATTGATGTGTATCGGAGCTCCTGTCTGCGGGTTACGGCCCATCCTGGCCGCCCTATCCCTCACAGTAAAAGTACCGAAACCAACAAGCACCACTGGATCCGATTGCCTCAACGATCGACCGATCGCGCCAAGAGCAGCGTCTAACGCACGCCCGGCAGACGCTTTCGAGAGGTCGGCTTCGTCAGCAATTGCATCGATAAGTTCTGATTTATTCATATAGGCCCTTTTAGGTTGATGGAGAAACGGCTGAAAGCCCGTCTCTGGGCGTCTTATAGCAGCGCACGAAAAACCCTGTCAAGCCGCTTGTTCAAAGGGATCTATCGAATTCGCTCGCCGCTAGTCACTGAAGGCTGATGGTGGGACCATCATCAGTCGACTTTTCGATCGAGGCCATGTCAGGATTCTCTAGTAATTCTTCATCCCGTGGATTCGGTTTTCGCTCCAGCGCAAGATCGATGACTTGGTCCATCCACTTGACAGGACGAATATCCAAATCGCCTTTGATGTTGTCAGGAACCTCCTTCAGATCGCGCTCATTTTCTTCGGGAATAATTACCGTCTCGATCCCTCCACGGTGTGCGGCAAGAAGCTTCTCCTTAAGTCCACCTATGGGAAGCACTTGCCCACGAAGGGTTATTTCGCCGGTCATCGCGACGTCGGCTCGAACGGGAATCGCGGTAAGCACCGAAACAACGGCGGTGCACATTCCAATGCCAGCGCTCGGGCCGTCCTTCGGCGTTGCACCTTCTGGGACATGGACATGGATATCAAGCGTTTCGTGGAAATCAAGTGGCACACCCAAAACCGACGCTCTACTCCGCACAAACGTTAGTGCCGCTTGAATGGACTCTTGCATGACGTCTCCCAACGATCCTGTCTTAGTCTGCAGTCCTTTCCCTGGTACGGCGACCGCCTCAATATTTAGCAACTCTCCGCCCACCTGCGTCCACGCAAGCCCCGTGACTATCCCAACCTGGTTTTCTTCTTCGGCTCGCCCGTAATTGAACTTACGCACGCCGTTGTAGTTTTCGAGTGCGTCGGGCTCAACCAAACCCGCTTCCACGCCATCATCCAGAGCTTGCTCGGTTACCAACTTTCTACATAACTTTGCAATCTCGCGCTCCAATCCCCTTACCCCGGCTTCCTTCGTGTAATAACGAATAAGGTGTAACAACGCATCATCACCGATCGAAAAATTCTCTTTATCGCTCAATCCATTTAATCGTTTCTGCTTTGGGAGAAGAAATCTCGACGCAATATTCTTCTTTTCATCTTCTGTGTATCCCGGCAAACGGATAGTTTCCATTCTGTCCAGCAGCGCTGGCGGGATATTCATTGAATTCGACGTACAGACAAAAAATACGTCAGAAAGGTCATAATCTACTTCCAGATAGTGGTCGTTGAACGCATGGTTCTGCTCGGGGTCCAAGACTTCGAGCAAGGCAGACGCCGGGTCGCCGCGAAAGTCCATTCCTATTTTGTCGACCTCATCAAGAAGAAAAAGAGGATTGCGAACACCTCCTTTAGCTAGTTTCTGTACGATTTTTCCGGGCATTGACCCGATGTACGTCCGGCGATGCCCACGAATCTCTGCCTCGTCTCGCATTCCTCCCAAGGCCATTCGAATGAATTCACGGTTGGTGGCGCGAGCTATCGACTCACCTAGCGAAGTTTTTCCGACCCCCGGTGGCCCAACAAGGCAAAGAACAGGCCCTTTGACCTTCCCTACTCGTGCCTGTACTGCCAGAAACTCAAGAATCCGTTCTTTAACTTCATCCAAACCGTAATGATCAGCGTCTAACCTTTCCTTCGCTTTACGAATATCTCTGCGAATTCTCGTCCGTTTCTTCCACGGCACGCTCAATAACCAATCGAGGTAGCTCCGCGAAACCGTCGCCTCCGCGGACATAGGGGCCATGAGCTGAAGTTTCGAAAGTTCAGAAGTCGCTTTGGCCTTCGCATCTTTCGACATACCAATGTCTTCGATCCGTTTTCGAATTTCGTCGAGCTCGTCCAGCGTCGTCTCATCGCTTCCGAGTTCCTTCTGAATTGCCTTCATCTGTTCGTTCAAGTAGTACTCGCGCTGGCTCTTCTCCAATTGAGTTTTAACCCGCCCTCGAATATTTTTTTCTAGCTGCTTTACGTCAATCTCCGAGTCCAACAAAGAGAAGAGTTTCTCTCGACGAACCTCGATATCTACTGCTTCTAGAATTGACTGCTTGTCATCTATGCTGAGTTCCAGTTGAGCCGCAATGGTGTCGATCAAGCGGCCTGGATCATCGATGGATGCAACGCTTGCGACCACATCTTGCGTAAGCTGTTTGGTCGCCTTAACGTATCGATCAAATTCGGCCATTACCGATCGATTCGTTGCCTCTCTTTCTGGTTCGGCGAGTTTGGGAGGCTCGATTTCCTCCACAGTCGCGACCAGAAATTCACCGTCATCCTTGAACCCACGCATAGCCGCCCGACAGCCCCCTTCGACGAGGACTTTAATGGTTCCGTCAGGGAGCTTCAGCAGTTGCAACAGTGTGGAAACAGTCCCCACCTCGTAGAGATCACTTTCTTCCGGTTGTTCCGTATCAGGATCTCTCTTACTGACCAAAAAGACCTGCTTGTCTCCTGCCATCGCGTATTCGAGTGCCGCTATCGAGCGAGTCGTGCCCACAAACAACGGTTGTACGCCATGGGGGAACACAACCATATCGCGGAGCGGAACCAGTGCTAGGTCATTACGCAAGTTCGATTCAACAGTCATCGATTTCGTCCAAGTAGCGAAGGAACGTCGCGCGCATCAAGAAAACGCACCAAACATATCAAGAAAGAATTCAGTGAAAAAGAAGCCCCAATCCAAGTTCGAAAATTCCAATACTTAAAGGAAATGCCTTATTCCTCTGGCATCGCTTTAGCTTGTTCAGGATTCTCGTACATTAGCATTGGCTCGCTTTCACCATTGATAACGCTTGCGTCAACCACCACCTTGGAAACCGATTCCGAAGACGGAAGGTCATACATCGTCTCTAGCAGCACTTCTTCGAGAATAGACCGAAGGCCTCGAGCACCAGTCTTGCGTTCCATCGCCTTTTTAGCGATAGCCACTAGTGCGTCCTGCCGAAAGTCGACCTCGACACTTTCCATGTCGAAAAGCTTTTCGTATTGCTTCGTCAACGAATTCTTAGGCTGGGTGAGAATCTTAACCAATGCATCCGAATCAAGTTCTTCTAAGGTCGCTACAATGGGCAGCCGACCAACGAACTCTGGAATTAGGCCATATCTAATCAGATCTTCGGGCTCAACCTTTCGCAGTGTTTGGCCGATGTTCTTTAATTCTTCTTGTCCGCTGACCTCGGCTGTAAACCCGATTCCACTTTGATCTGATCGATCCAGAATCACTTTATCGAGTCCTGAAAAGGCACCACCGCATATGAACAAAATATTCGCCGTATTCACCTGCAAAAACTCTTGCTGGGGGTGCTTCCGACCACCCTGTGGCGGGACAGACGCGATAGTCCCCTCAATGAGTTTCAAGAGCGCTTGCTGAACCCCTTCACCCGACACATCGCGAGTTATCGATGGGTTATCAGATTTGCGTGAAATCTTATCGATCTCATCGATGTAGACAATACCAACCTGTGCCCGTTCAACGTCGTAGTCACACTTTTGAAGAAGTTTTTGGATGATATTTTCTACGTCTTCACCCACATAACCCGCTTCCGTAAGTGTCGTCGCATCGGCAATGGTAAACGGCACATCCAAGAGTCTGGCAAGCGTTTCTGCCAATAACGTCTTCCCGCAGCCCGTCGGCCCGATAAGAAGGATGTTCGATTTCGACAGCTCAACTTCATCCTTCGTACCGCTGTAGTTAAGCCGTTTGTAGTGGTTGTAGACAGCCACGGAAAGTACTTTTTTTGCATGCTCCTGACCGATCACATACTCGTCCAGGATGCCTTTAATTTCGGTGGGTACAGGTAACTTGGTTGTTTCCTTTGCCTCGGCACTTTCCTGGACCTCTTCCCGAATAATGTCGTTGCATAGCTCAACGCACTCGTCACAAATAAATACCGAGGGTCCGGCAATCAGCTTTCGAACCTCATGTTGACTCTTACCGCAGAACGAGCAGTAGAGAAGCTTCCCTGAGTCGTCACCTTTATTGTCGTCGTCTGCCATACAACCGTTTCGCCCTTAGAAAGCGGCTCTTACCATGCTGTCTGAAAACAAAATTTGCAAGTTTTATGCCTCTAACCCGCAATTTCTCTACGTTGAACGTTCTTATTCGAACCCAATTTACGCCTCTTCATCGGCTCCATTTCGCGCATGTTGCACAGTGTCGACCAAACCATATTGAAGTGCTTCTTCCGGATTCATCCAGTAATCCCGGTCAGTATCCTCGGCAATCTTTTCAATCTTCTGGGATGTATGCAAAGCAAGGATTTCATTCAGCCGCGTCCTTATCAGAACAATCTCACGCGCTTGAATCTCAATGTCGGCGGCGACACCCTGAGATCCGCCAGACGGCTGATGCAGCATCATCCTAGAGTTGGGAAGCGCGACGCGTTTTCCTTGAGCTCCCGCAGCGAGCAAGAACGCGCCCATGCTGGCCGCTTGACCCACGCACATGGTAGCAATGTCGCAACGAACAAATTGCATCGTGTCGTAAACGGACAAGCCTGCCGTCACCGACCCTCCGGGCGAATTGATGTAGAGGTGTATGTCTTTGTCGGGGTTTTCTGACTCCAACCATAAGAGTTGAGCAACAATTAGGTTCGCAACGACGTCATCCAAAGGCCCACAAAGAAAAACAATGCGTTCTTTCAAAAGTCTCGAGTATATATCGTAAGAGCGCTCACCTCGGGCGCTCTGCTCCAACACCATAGGCACCAGGCCTAAACTTCTATTTGGGAAAGCAAAATCGTCGTTCACGTTACCTCCGTTTGGTCGTCGTCCGAACTTTTACTGTCTTCTTGATCGACCGTATTTTCTGAGTCAGGTACGGTGGCCCGCCCAGACATAATATCGTTGTAATCACTTTCGAGGACCTCGATCTGAGCCACTTCTAGTACGTGATCAACAACCTGATCTTCAAGAACCGAAAGCTGTATTTGCCGCAATTGTGTTTCATTCGAATAATACCAATTCACGATTTGTTCTGGCTGATCGTATGGTTTCGACAGCTCGTCTATGCGCTCCCGCACACGATCTTCATCCACCTTTAAGTCGCATGTTTCTACAATACGGTTCACCACCAGACCAATGCGGACCCTTTTTTCAGCTTCCCCCACGAACAGATCGGACGGTAACTGCGGGTTATCTGACGAAGGATCTATTCGTAATTGCTGGAGCATTTGTGTTCGCAGTGTTTCTGACTCACTCTCGACAAGAGATCTTGGGAGCTGAAATTCGTGAATCTCTGAAAGTCCGTCCAAGACTTGGCGCTTTACCTGACCACGAGCTGCGGCATTCAACTCGCGTTCCATGTTTTCGAGTATTTGACTTCGAAACGCCTCATCGCCTCCTTTCTCGATACCAAAACTTGAAAAGAATTGTTCGTCCAAATCCGGCAAATGAGGAGCTTCGATTTTCTTGACCGTCAAATCAAACACCGCCTCCTTCCCTTGCAATTTCTCCTCTTGATATTCATCGGGAAATCTAACGGAGATAAGCTTGTTTTCTCCGACACTCATTCCTCTGACCCCAACATCAAGGTCTTCAATCATCTGACCCTCGCCAACCAGAAAAGCAACTTCCTCCGCCGTACTGCCTTCGAACAACTCTCCGGCGATAGTGCCTTCAAAATCTACCGTCAAGCGGTCTCCGATTTCGACCGGGCGTTGCGCCTCATGGAAGTGTTTTCTTTCTTGCCTTAAGCGTTCAATCATTCCCTCAAGATCCTCGTCTCGAACGCTACCCTCGGGCTTTTTAACGCTAACCTGACTGAGATCCGAGATATCGAACAGTGGGAAAACCTCGAAGGTCGCCGTAAATTCAAGATCGGCTCCAACATCCATATTGATCACATCTAGCTCGGGGGATCCCGCGGGCGCAAGTTCCTCTTGCTGTACCGCCTCCATATAGCTTGACTGAATCATTTCCTGAGCAACTTCTTGACGTATCGAGGCTCCAAAACGGCGTCGCACTTCTTTAAATGGAACCTTGCCGGGCCGAAAGCCATCCAGTTTTACCCGCTGGGTCGTTTCTCTGAGTCTTTCATTGATACGCTGCTCAAAAGACTCCCCTTCAACTGCAATTTTTAACCGGCGTTCCAGCCCTCCAGTCGTTTCTATCGAGACTTCCATCGGACGTATCTATCTTGCGTTGGGGTGGATGATGGGGCTTGAACCCACGACCGCCGGAACCACAATCCGGAGCTCTACCAGCTGAGCTACATCCACCACTGAATTTATTTTCAACAATTCTCGATCCTCTAACGATCCTAAAGACGATCTTTTCCCTGGAGTGTCCACATCACCAAAATCCAGAGTCTCTATTCTTGAGGGCGCAAAAGCCTATCAGAAAACTTGGATCGGATCGCGAGGATACCCTAGTGCTCGTTACGACTTCGTCAATTGAGTGGCGCGCCTGGAAGGACTCGAACCTTCAACCCTCGGCTTAGAAGGCCGATGCTCTATCCCGTTGAGCTACAGGCGCAAAAGGGCGAACATTAACAACGTTTGGTCGGGGTAGAGAGATTTGAACTCCCGACATCCTGCTCCCAAAGCAGGCGCGCTACCAGACTGCGCTATACCCCGCTGGATCGTTCCTATCATACATGTCGTCACCAAGTCTTGCGCTACGCGCAGCTTCTGCGACACCGAATTTCGTCGATGCCGTCAAACATTGACCACACTATGTTTCACTTGTTTACCAGCAACCATAGTTCACATAAAGTCCGGTTCGACGTTCGCTACCTTAGATTTTCAAGAGGCCCCGATGTCCGCAAGAATTCTCGATGGAGAAGCCATTGCGCAGTCTATAAAAAATAAAATTGCAAGCCGCACGCTGGAACGCTCCGTCGATGGGCATCGTCCACCGGGATTAGCAATCGTTCTCGTGGGCAACGACCCTTCGTCCCACGTCTACGTACGTCTAAAGAAGAAGGATTGCGAAGTGGTGGGTTTCCATACCGAAATCCGACTATTAGGCGAATCGGTCTCCGAAAAAGAGGTCGTCTCTTGTATACAGGACTTTAACTCCGACCAGACTATCGATGGGATCCTGGTTCAGTTGCCCCTGCCTCCTCAAATTGATCCATTAACCGTCATCAAAACCATCAGTCCCGAAAAGGACGTCGACGGAATTCACCCATACAATCTTGGCATGCTGACTTTGCGTCAGCCGGCAATACGATCCTGCACATCGAAGGGAATAATGTCGCTATTGGATCAAACCGACGTTCCAATTCGTGGGCTCGATGCGACCGTCGTCGGTGCATCCAATCATGTCGGTCGTCCCACTACTCTTGAACTATTACGTGCCTGTCTCTTATACACATCTGACGCTGCCGACGAATAGAGAGGTGTAGATCTCGGTGGTCGCCGTATCAT
>CAXDSX010000023.1:0-18122 GCA_963992075.1 uncultured Pseudomonadales bacterium
AGATCTACACCTCTCTATTCGTCGGCAGCGTCAGATGTGTATAAGAGACAGAACCTCTAATTAATATCGAGAGGATAATCGAATTATTCTTACGTGCGCTAACCGTATCCCACCAAATAGATTGGTGTCTTTTCTCGATATCAATAATCCGTCGTTCCCACAGAACGTCATCAGCGATCGATATTACTCGACCATCCTTTCATTCACCCAGATTAACGGTAACAACCTGGTGCCGGAACGCAGAATCGAACTGCGGACCTACTGATTACGAATCAGTCGCTCTACCAACTGAGCTATTCCGGCGCAGGCGGCGCGAAGCTTAACGTCTCGGTACAGCTTCCTCAATGCATAAACATTTTCGGGTCAGATTTACCTTGCCCCACGATACCCCTACTTTTCACCTCTTTTTTTCAACTATTAATTGCGCCCGGTAGATTTCCTGAACGTCAAAATTCGATTCTTGGCAACCCGGTCTTGTAAAGTCGATACATGCAGAAATTTAGTGGGAGAATATCCAGATAGTGATAATCCGCATTGCTTTGGTACTCGCCCGAGCGTATATCTCGATAACAAACTCATATACCAGGAATTAGTGTTTTGTCGGTTAACGGAATGAGCAATTTGAGTTCACAATTTCCCTGGGACTGGTTCACATTGCTAGTAATTGTTTCAGTCGCGCTTGCGATCGGAAGCTTTCTAAACGTGGTCATTTACCGCCTTCCATTAATACTCGAGCGAAAAGCTCAAGCGGAAGCTCGAGGTGTGCTCGGTATCAGCACCCTAACCGAAACTCGATTCGATCTAGTCTTTCCGCGGTCTCACTGCCCTGACTGCAACGGCGTTATTTCGCCGAGGCATAACATTCCAGTAGTTAGCTGGTTCATTTTGCGCGGCAAATGCTTCATGTGCGCCCGTAAGATCCCGCTACGATACCCAATAATTGAGAGCATCACGTGCCTATTAGCGATCCTAACAGTCTCAATATGGGGGTATTCAATTTCGGCGTTGCTTTATTTTGTCTTCCTCGCCTCTCTATTGAGTCTGGTAATTATTGACGCCCGAACGACTCTCCTTCCTGACCAAATTACGCTCCCTCTTGTGTGGTTGGGTCTTGTCGCATCGTACGAACGTATCGACACTAACGACTTCCCCAGTCCCATGTCTTCCCTCCTGGGCGCGATCATCGGTTACGGATCACTTTGGCTGATCAACCACGTTTTCAAGCTAATTCGGGGCAAGGACGGTATGGGTAATGGCGATTTCAAGTTGACGGCAGCGCTCGGCGCTTGGCTGGGTTGGCAGGCTCTACCAACTGTCATCCTCATCTCATCGATATTGGGACTAGGCTACGCATTGTTTAAGATCCGTTTGGGTCAATTGTCCACTGAACAAGCAATTCCTTTTGGGCCTTTCTTGAGTGTTGGAGGGTGCGTTACTCTCATAGGCATTGATTTTTTTACGATGTTCTTATCTCTTTGAAATCAAAATTTATCGTTGCTATTACGGGTGGGATCGGCAGCGGCAAGACTGCTGTTTCTGATCGGTTTGCAAACCTAGGAATAGACGTCATCGACCTAGACGTGGCCTCGCGCGCCGTTGTCGAACCGAATAGCCTCGCGCTCAGAGAAATAAGCAACCATTTCGGCGAAGGAATGATTAGATCAAACGGTCATCTCGACCGGAAGGCGTTACGACAACATGTGTTCGATAATCCTATTGAAAGGCGCTGGTTAGAAAAGTTGTTGCACCCATTAATTAACGAGTGGACGTTACGCCAGTTACGAGCGGTTCAAACCATGTACGCCATGGTCGTTAACCCGCTTCTGAGAGCTCGCGGCGGTTACGTTGACCGTATACTCGTCGTAGATACGCCTGCAGAAATACAGATCGAGCGTACGATGCAACGAGATGAAGTCCCCAGAAAACAGGCTCAGGCGATCGTGGACAGCCAGCTCGACAGAGCCGGTCGACTAGCGCTCGCCGACGACGTCATCCTGAACGCAGGATCATTGAATGAGCTCAATAATAGGGTGAGAGAGCTACACGAGCGCTATTTGGTGCTGGCAGATGCCTGACGAGACAACCAAGATAGTCCCCTGTCCTACCTGCAAGAAAATTTTACGTTGGAGTTCGGACAACGAATTTCGTCCATTTTGTTCCAAAAGATGTCGGCTCATTGACTTTGGTGCTTGGGCAGACGAAAAACACGCAATCCCCGGCGAGCCTAGTTTTAACGATGCCTCGTCTGACAGGGACGATTAACGCTGATCAGGAGCGATATTCAGCATTAATTCGTACGTAGTCGTACGAGAGATCCGATGTCCATATCGTTTCTTCAGAATCTCCACGACCAAGATCGATTGTTATGTCGTATTCGTCCTGCGCCATGACTTTCGCCCCATCCTCTTCGCGATACTCGTCTGTAACCATCCCTCCTGTTGCCACACGAACATCGCCCAGATCGAGCGAAACCCTATACGGATCCAGATCGTTGATGCCAGCTCGACCAATAGCCATACAAAAACGCCCCCAATTGGGATCGCCGGCGAACAAAGCTGTTTTTACGAGCGGAGAATGCGCTACCGTATACGCTACCCGCTTACACTCTGATGAATCACGTCCCCCTTGAACGTGAATTGTTATAAAGCGCGTCGCCCCCTCTGCATCTCGCACAGTTCGTATGGCCAACTCCCGAACAATCGGTGCTAAACCGTCAAGCAACTGCGAATACTCAGTTGATGACTCGTCGCGTATCGTTTCGTGGTCCCCTACTCCCGAAGCAACGACTACAAATGAGTCGTTGGTCGATGTATCGCCATCGACTGTCAATCGATTAAAACTTTGTTCAGCTAGATCAAACGTCAATTTCCTCGCAATTTCTGGCGTTATCGAAGCATTCGTACCGACGAAGGCTAGCAATGTCGCCATGTCCGGCCGAATCATGCCCGAACCTTTAACTATTCCAGTAGCAACCGCATTACGACCAGCTACTCTGAAACGATTTGAAAGACCCTTCGGAGCGGTATCAGTTGTCATGATGGCGGTTGCCGCCCGTGCCCAATGGTTTGGATTCAGCGCGTGAAACCCACGGTTGATACCGGCAAGTACTTTTTCCACCGGCAAGAATTCGCCGATGACCCCCGTCGAGAACGGCAACACCTCTTCAACATCGCATTCAAGGAGTGAAGCTAAGTGCGCGCAGATCTTCCGTGCATCATTGACGCCACGTTCGCCGGTGGCGGCGTTGGCGTTACCGCTATTTACGATGAAACCACGGGCAAGACCGGGACACGCCGACGCGATCTCGACGGGCGCTGCCCGGTATCTGTTACGGGTGTAGACGCCTCCAACGGTCGCCCCCGGCTCGAAAGCAAAAACGGCAACGTCATCACGACCGCTGTCGCGAATTTCAGCATCCGCTGTGCCGATTCTAATTCCAGGAATCTCGTCGAGTACCCCTATGGAAGGCAAATTAACGGGCACTTAGATCATCCTCAGGAAGTTAAGCCGCTCGACCATGGCACTGCTTATATTTTTTCCCCGAACCGCAAGGGCACTTTTCGTTACGTCCAACCTTACGATCCTCGCGGACGAACGTTTGCGGTTTGTCCACCGACGAAGAATCAATCATCAAATCATCACCCGATCTACCCATCTGATCGGCACCGACCGCAGCGGCTTCGGAACCCTGAAATTGCATCCGCTTATTATTCTCAACCCGACGTTTCCTCTCCAACTCTCCCAGGTCTTCGCCGCGATCCAATTCAACGCGAGATAAGATCCTAATTACGTCGCGTTTGATGTTGTAAAGCATGTCCTGAAAAAGTTCGAAAGACTCTCTTTTGTACTCTTGCTTCGGCTGCTTTTGGGCATATGCCCGTAAATGTATTCCTTGGCGAAGATGGTCCATCGTCCCTAAATGCTCTTTCCATTTTTGATCGAGAACACTGAGCATAATTTCTTTCTCGACGCGATCCATGTCCACGCCTTCCGACTTCCATGCGACAACTTTCGCCTCATACTCTTCCTGAACTCGTTCGCTAATACTTCGTCGCAATCCGTGTTCCGTCACCTCTTCTTCAGACGAAATTAGTTGCCCGAGCGATTGTTCGGAGTTGAACTCCGACACCAAAGTCTTTTCTAGCTCCGATATGTCCCATTGCTCCACGATACTTTCTGGCGGAATGTGGTCAGAAATCGTTTCGTCGACAATTTCGGCACGAATGTCCGTTAGCATTTCGCGAATATCGACAGTCTCCATCAGCTCATTTCGTTGTTGGTAGATCACCGTTCGTTGGTCATTTGCGACGTCGTCGTATTCGAGGAGGTTCTTGCGAATATCGAAATTCCGCCCCTCGACCTTGCGCTGAGCGCGTTCTATGGACTTATCAAATATCGCCCCCTCTGCCGATACACCCTTAATCTTCTCACCCGTGTCAGGATCCTTCTCCTCGTACGCGCGATTTAGGAGTCCACGAACCCGTTCGGCTCCGAAAATTCGAAGTAGATTGTCGTCCCAAGAAAGGAAAAAACGTGAAGACCCGGGATCACCTTGCCGCCCTGCGCGACCTCGCAACTGATTGTCGATCCTGCGGGATTCGTGCCTCTCCGTTCCAACAATATGGAGCCCTCCGGCGGCGACCACTCGGTCATGAGTTTCCTGCCAAGAAACTTTGATATTGGCGACTGTTGCCGGGTCAGGTTCTTGGCCAAGCTTCTCCACCTCGGTCTGCCAATTACCTCCTAGCACGATATCGGTGCCTCGACCTGCCATGTTCGTAGCGATAGTCACGGCACCTGGACGACCTGCCTGAGCAATAATTTCCGCTTCACTCTCATGTTGTTTGGCATTGAGCACATTGTGAGAGATCTTGGCTTGGTTTAACTCACCGGCAATCCTTTCGGACGCTTCGATCGAAGCTGTTCCGACCAGAACGGGTCGCCCAGCCTCAACGGTATTTCTAATTTCGTCTACGATCGCTTCGAACTTCTCTTCCACTGTCAGATACACGAGGTCGGTCCGGTCCTCCCGGATCATCGGAACGTTCGTCGGGATAACCACAACGTCTAAGCCGTATATCTGTTTGAACTCGAACGCTTCCGTATCCGCGGTCCCCGTCATTCCGGCAAGTTTTTGGTAAAGCCTGAAGTAATTTTGGAAGGTCGTTGAAGCGACTGTTTGGGTTTCGTTTTGAATTGAGACCCCCTCCTTAGCTTCCACGGCTTGATGGATCCCGTCGGACCACCGACGGCCGGGCTGGGCACGACCCGTGTGTTCGTCGACAATAACGATCTCGCCGTTGTGGACCATGTAGTCGATGTCGCGCTTAAACAGAAAATGGGCTTTCAAAGCGGCTTGAACGTGATGTAAAAGACCGAGATTCGAGGCCGCATACAAACTATCCGCCTCCCCCAGCATCCCGTTACGTTTTAACTCGTCCTCAACGGCTAAATGGCCTCGTTCCGTTAATTCCACCTGACGATTTTTTTCGTCCACAAAAAAGTCGCCCGTGTCTTCTGCTTCCTCCCCACCCATAATCGTTGGTAATGCAGATTCAACCACTTCTTGTTGAACCAATTTAGGCGCGAGTTTGTCGATCTTCCGATAAAGATCGGTGCTCTCTTCGGCTGGCCCCGAAATAATCAGCGGTGTCCGTGCTTCGTCAATTAGGATCGAGTCGACCTCATCGACAATTGCGAAGTTGAGGGGTCTTTGGAGTCGATCGTCGTTCCTAAAAGCCATGTTGTCGCGAAGGTAATCAAATCCAAATTCGTTATTTGTTCCATAGGTAATATCAGCCGCATAGGCCGCACGTTTCGATTCCATATCCTGCCCCGACTGCACCACCCCGACGGTCATGTCGAGAGCTTCATAAATCGGGCCCATCCACTCAGCATCTCGCCGCGCTAAATAGTCATTAACGGTGACGATGTGAACTCCACTCCCAGACAGCGCGTTCAAATATCCCGCCAACGTTGCTACCAACGTTTTCCCTTCTCCAGTACGCATTTCAGCAATCTTCCCTTCATGCAGCGTTATCCCTCCAATGAGTTGAACGTCATAGTGTCTCGTCCCGCTTGCCCTTTCCGCGACTTCACGGACTAACGCAAATGCTTCCGGGAGAATGTCGTCCAGTGTCTCGCCATTCAGATGTCGTTCTCGTAATTCGGCGGTTCGGCTCTTTAATTCCTGCATCGACAATCCGCGCAAATCGGCGCCCAGACCGTTGATACGAGCCACCGCTTTCTCCATTCGTTTAAGTTCTCGGCTATTGCGAGAACCAAACAAATTACCGATTAATTGGCCAAACATAATCTTTTGAAATTCGAGAAACCGTTATTTTAACTCGAATCAGGTAGGCACAAAGCCACGCTCGCACTCCAACCACGAACCATAAAAGGCAGTCACACTTGTTCGACCGAATAGTGTTCGACGGAACGTGTATTCTAGATCTAATATGTCTCGATCGATCAACACTACGAACTTGACCCTCTCGGTTGAACAGAGTCCTTGTCCAAAAATAAACTAAAAGCTCTGTTACGCCGGGGAGCGGGTTCTTACCGTACGAATTCCCCTCTCGACAAACTTCTACGACGAGTTCTAGAGCAGGAACATAAAACAAATGTCTTACGGTCTATTCTTCCCATACATCTCTCGGCCCAGTTCGAAGTCGCAAACGTTCGCGGGAAAAAATTAACAATCCTTGCAACAAACGCCTCTTGGGCAACCCGACTCCGGTTCGAAATTCCAAAGTTGCTAGATCAACTTCACGAACTCCAAGAATTTTCGCGAATCGAAGAGATAATCATTCGCTCCGTGTCTTCACTCGAACCCTCTGCGAGCGAACACAGTGCCCTTGTGCAAACGTCCTCAACAAAGGAAGAACCGACTACTGAGCTAGCTGACCGGGACAACGAAAGCGAACTTGAACGCGCGTTGCGAAAGTTCACCCAAACCCGATTAACTAATTCGTCAGAACGGAATCCGCACGCGTAACGCCCGATGAACAGAACTTCCGATAAGCGGTCCTTAGTGTGGGATGAAAAGGATAAAGCTTACGAGTCTCAGGTAGACGAGTATGCGGGTTTAGCAAACGAGATCGGGTTATCAGAATCGTTACTGTAAGTGACTACTTCATATGCATCACGATCTGCCAACAAACGTCGAAGTAACGCGTTGTTCGTCGAATGTCCGGATTTAATACCGCAAAAAGCCCCAATAACGCTATGTCCTAACAAGTAAAGATCGCCGATCGCGTCAAGAATCTTGTGTTTAACAAACTCATCTCCCTGACGGAGGCCATCGTTGTTCAAAATCCTAAAGTCGTCGACAACCACAGCATTGTCTAAACTGCCACCTCGAGCAAGGTCCATCGAACGCAACTTTTCAAAATCCGCGAGAAAGCCGAACGTTCGCGCACGGCTTACCTCTTTTACGAAAGCAGTAGTCGAAAAATCAATCGCCGCGCGTCGGACGTGAGTCCGAAAAACCGGATGGTCATAATCCAACGTGTACTCGACTCGAAAACCACTGTGAGGAGATATCGTTACCTTTGCTCCAGACTCCTCGTAACTAAGTTCCTTTAGGACACGGATAAAACGTTTAGCAGCATCCTGTTCCTGAAATCCTGCTGATTGAAGTAGGAATACGAAGGGGGCCGCGCTCCCGTCCATAATGGGCAGCTCTGGCGCACTTACATCAACGAACGCGTTGTCGACCCCGAGCCCAGCCATAGCTGACATCAAGTGCTCAATCGTCGAAATCTTGTTGGGTCCCTCGCCGATAGACGTCGCCATTGTGGTATCAGATACGTTGACTGCGCTGGCCTGTATCGGTACTGGCGAATCACTATCCGTCCGAGAAAATACGATGCCTGTATTAGGCGGCGCGGGCCGCAAGCAGAGATAGACTTTCTCGCCTGTGTGCAACCCTACACCCGTAGCCCTTATAAGATTTTTTAGCGTTCTTTGCTTGATCATAACCGTACGTTGAACCAGGGCTCAAGAACGGCGTTGGATCTTAGCAATCGCTCGTTCTCATGGCCACGAAGCAACAATAATAAGTTGTATCATTTTGTATCGTCTGGTTGCCAAAAACTCGACAGCCACGAAGTTTATTTGCCCGATCACAAAATAAGACAGTGATTGTTCACATGCGCTGTCAGCTTGTCCGTTTTTGGGCAAACAGGCGTTTCAATCTGCTTGTCGGCGCAGAAAGGCGGGAATATCCAAGTAATCGGAATCTTTATTTTGCGCTTCTTCGGATCGGAGTTCTTGATCACTGCTAACCCGACGTTTTTTTCTTAATACTGTTGGCCGATCCAAATCGTCATAATCGGGACGACTAGCTGACCCTTCTTCAACGTCGTCTCCCTCGTACACGTTATCGACCACAACGCTCGGAAGTTGAGCCTCGCCAAGCCCGGTCGCAACGACCGTAACGCGTAGTTCTTCTGCAGCTTCCATGTCAATTACGGTACCTATAACAACCAACCCTCGCTCCGACGTAAAAGCATTGATCGTCTCACCAACGTCAGTAAATTCGCCTATCGTTAGATCGGGGCCCGCGGTGATGTTAACAAGTACCCCTCTAGCGCCTTGAAGATCTACATCTTCAAGAAGAGGGCTCCGAATCGCGGCTTCAGCAGCATCTCGCGCTCGATTCTCCCCTGCGGCTCTCCCTGTACCCATCATTGCCATCCCCATTTCAGACATGACGGTCCGCACATCCGCAAAGTCAACATTGATCATTCCGGGACGTATGATCAGATCCGCGATTCCTTGAACCGCCCCGCATAGGACTTCGTTAGCTGTCGAGAAAGCATCAACCATCGACGTTCTTTCGCCGAGAACCGCCAAAAGTTTCTCGTTGGGGATCGTAATCAACGAATCAACATGCTGTGTAAGTTCTTCAATCCCCTGTTCAGCCGATTCCATTCGTTTTTCAAATCGGAAAGGTTTTGTGACGACCGCGACGGTTAGTATGTCGAGTTCTCGAGCCACCTGCGCGACGACGGGTGCTCCGCCCGTGCCGGTACCGCCACCCATACCCGCAGTAATGAACACCATATCGGCTCCAGAAAGAACTTCGGCGATCCGGTCACGATCCTCCATAGCCGCTAACCTACCAATCTCAGGGTCAGCACCTGCACCGAGACCTTTGGTAATAGATGCCCCAAGTTGCAGTATCGTCTTGGCATCCAAGTTCTTAAGAGCTTGGGCGTCGGTATTCGCAGCTATGAAATCAACGCCTTCAACATTCTTCGAAACCATATGCTGAATTGCATTTCCGCCACCACCGCCAACACCAATCACCCTGATAATTGCACTCTGAGGAGGACTATCTACTAGTTCAAACATAATTTTTCCTATCTGAAAGTTTATTCACAAGTTTTTTTCCAACCACTTCTTAACTCCACTGAACAAGCCCAGGGACCTTGAATTCCCTTGTTCCGAACGACTTTTTTCGATTTCTTTAGCATGTGCGAGCAAACCAACTCCCGTGGAATAAATTGGATTGGTCACGATGTCTTTTAGGCCCGATACGTTTTTGGGGAAACCTAAACTTACGGGCATGTGGAATATCTCTTCTGCTAATTCCACTACGCCTTCCATCTTTGAAGACCCGCCCGTAAGAACAATTCCCGCCGCAACAAGATCTTCGAAACCGCTTCGCCTTAACTCTGCCTGAACAAGAGTAAAAAGCTCGTCATATCGCGGTTCAACGACTTCCGCCAAAGCCTGCCTCGACAGCTCGCGCGCTCGCTTGTCACCCACACCCGGAACCTTAATGTAGTCGCCTTCTTGTGCAAGTTGGGTAAGAGCACACGCGTATCGAATCTTGATCTCCTCAGCGTGTTGAGTGGGTGTACGCAGCGCCATCGCAATGTCATTCGTAACCTGATCACCGGCTATCGGTATCACAGCCGTGTGCCTTATCGCACCTTCGGTATACACGGCGATGTCACTCGTTCCGCCCCCGATATCTACCAAGCACACTCCCAGATCCAGCTCGTCTTGAGTCAGAACCGCAAGGCTTGCCGCCAACTGTTCCAGCACGACACCCCTTACCGCAAGACCGCATCTTTCGATACATTTCTCGATATTTTGAGCCGCGTTAACCGCTCCCGTCACGAGATGGACTTTGGCCTCCAGACGAACACCCGACATTCCCAGGGGCTCTCTGACACCTTCTTGATTATCGATCACATATTCTTGAGGAAGGATGTGGAGGATCTTTTGGTCAGCGGGTATGGCCACCGCTTGTGCTGCATCGATCACACGCTCTAGATCTTGCGAGGCCACTTCCCTATCGCGAATAGCAACGATCCCGTGTGAGTTCAGACTTCGGATATGGCTGCCAGCAATACCGGCGTATACTTCATCGATATCACAACCCGCCATGAGTTCAGCTTCTTCCACAGCCCTCTGAATCGACTGGACTGTCGATTCGATATTCACGACAACACCCTTCTTTAACCCCCGTGAGGGGTAGGATCCGATGCCCACGATTTCAATTTCATCTAGCTCGTTGATTTCGCCCACGATGGCGGCGACTTTATTCGTACCAATATCAAGTCCTACTATCTTGTTGTTGGCGATATCTGAAGCCATATCTATAACCCGCGCGAAGCCACCAAGGTTGAAATCTCCACATCCCATTCGATCGCTACGCCGTTGGGGTATCTAGCATCTGCGTTTACCACATGATTTTCATTGCCTTGAAGTATCTCTTCGTACACGTGGACAAAACGTCTCAAACGTTGCAGAAGATCCTTCTTACCCATCTCTACCGAAAGACCATTCGCGAATGTTACGGTCCAGCCAACTGCTCTCGATTCTTCCAGTTCCGTAATGCGCAAACCCGACCGCTCGACTAATGCCGAAAAGGTTTTGAATACCTGGATAGATGTGGCGGAATCCGCGTACGCTGCATTCACCGACGGAAGATCAGCGGAATAGTTCTCAGCCATGCTGAGAATATCTCCCTTGCCATTCAAGTAGTCGTTAAATCCCCACCGTACCGTCGGTATTTCTCGGTTTACGGCGACATGGACAGAATTCGGCCACGTCCTTCGGACAGTCACAGCCCTAACCCAATTGATATTTGCTATTTCCTGACGAAGCGCTCTGGCGCTAATAAGGTCACCCTTTGACATCGCCTCATGTACCGCCGCGACCACGACGGTCCTTTCGCCTTCTGACAAGTCGCCCTCAACGCGCACAAGATCAAGCGGCCCAGATATGTATCCCCACACAAACCGGATACTCTGGACCGTTAACGCGAGAAAAACGATCGCGGTAAAAACGGCGAGCGATCGGCTAGCCATACTACCGAGACTCCATACCAGTCGAAACAAGGCTTACGTTCCCCGCTCCTTGCACAATTAGCACGTCACCCTCATTCACAAGGGTCTCTACCATCTCACGCGCTTCGCTAGGATCCGATACAAGGACCGGTTCTACCTCACCTATTTGTCTTATCCCAGCCGCTAAAGCTTCGCTGTCAGCTCCGGGAATCTCTTGTTCTCCCGCTGAGTAAATCTTGACTAATATGAGAGCATCTACGCTCGAGAGAACCCGGACGAAATCGTCGTATAAGTCACGCGTACGCGTATAACGATGCGGCTGATAGACCATGAGCAACCGTCTCGAAGGCCATACATCACGGGCAGTAGTTAGGACGTTTTCAAGCTCCGTAGGATGATGTCCGTAGTCGTCGACGAGGGTTAGATGTTTCTTCCCGATCTGTATCTCCCTTGTCTCAAATCGTCTGCCAACACCCCGGAAATCTCTCAATCCTTGTTGAATAGGATCGTCGGCAATGCCTTCTTCAGTCGCGACAGCGACCGCTGCCAGCGCATTTCGAACGTTGTGCAACCCCGGCAATGGAAGTTCGACCTCTAATTCGCGAAATTGCTCGGGACGTTCTATCGTGAAACGCCAAACACTTTGTTCGCTTTCAATTTCCTTGGCACGAAAATCGGCTTCCGGAGAGAGGCCGTATGTATATACCGGTCTCGCTAAATCTTGCATCAATGAAATCGCCGGCTTGTCGTCTGAGCATAGAAAGACGTGACCATAAAATGGCAATCGATGGGCAAATTGAATAAACGTTTCTTTGAGTTTTTCGAAATCGTGGTCGTATGCGGACAGGTGATCTCGATCAACGTTTGTTATTACAGCGACCACAGGTTGAAGAAACAGAAAAGATGCGTCGCTTTCGTCCGCCTCAGCAATTAAGTACTTTCCATCACCAAGTTTAGCATTTCGCCCTTCACTTTTGAGCAGCCCACCAACGACAAACGTCGGATCGAGACCTGCCGCTTGAAATATACTTGTGATAAGTCCAGTCGTTGTAGTTTTACCGTGAGTACCTGCGACTGCTATCCCATGCCGATAGCGCATCAACTCGCCTAACATCTCAGCCCTGGGAATAACAGGTATTCTCCGACTATGTGCTTCAACGATTTCCGGATTGCTGTCATCGACCGCACTCGATACGACAACTACGTCGGATCCTTTCACGTTAAGGGAATCGTGTCCCAAAGAGACATGTACGCCTAGTTCGACGAGCCGACGGACAACTTCAGAATCCGCGACGTCTGAACCCGTCACGGAATATCCTTGGTTAAGTAGCACTTCCGCCATACCGCACATACCCGAGCCGCCGATCCCTACGAAGTGAATATGATTGACTCGGCGCATCTCAGGTACGAAGTTAGAGTTTTCGCACGACCGTCTCAAAATGAGCGACCTCGCTTAGTCCTCGCCAAAACCTCAAAATGCGCGCGTTGGATTAGACCCATTAACATCGAGCAAACGAGAAGGCTGTTACCCCCGTAACTTATAAACGGCAAAGTTAAGCCTTTTGTAGGAAGAACACCGGTGTTTACCCCGACATTAATGAGAACCTGGGCACCGATCAAAAGGCTCGCTCCGTATGCCAAATATCCAGCGAATGAACGATCGGCATCAACGGCTGACCGTCCTATCCTAAAGCCTCGCAATACAATAAAACCAAGGAGGGCAATTACCGAAAGGGCCCCTACGAGACCAAGCTCCTCCGCGATAACAGCAAAAATAAAGTCGTTGTGCGCCTCGGGTAGATAAAAGAGCTTCTGAATGCCATCCCCAAGCCCTATTCCCGTTAATTCACCCCGACCAAAGGCTATCAGCGCCTGCGTGAGCTGATAACCTGAGTCAAACGGTGAGGACCACGGATCAAGAAATGCAGCAAACCGTTCAACTCTGTAAGGGCTGATCGCTAAAAGTATCGCTAATACGACGCTGATAAGGATTGCCACAATGAAAAAGTGCCGCAACCTCACGCCCACAACGAAAAACAGGCCCGTCGTTAACGCCATAAGAACAACTAGTGTGCCGAAATCGGGCTCGAGCAAAATTAAGAGAAACACCGGCAGGAGCCAAAGAATCGGCCGAAAAAGTTCTATGCCCCCCCGTTTTAGCTCATCGCCCGAGCGCGAAAGAAAACCGGCGACGTAAATGAGTACGAAAAACTTGACCCACTCCGAAGCTTGGACCGTGAAAAACCCAAAATCGATCCAGCGTCTACTGCCGTTAACTACAGTACCGATACCAGGAATCAATACAACTAACGCCAAAAAGAGGGCTGCGAATAAGCACGTCTTGTGTCCCAATTCCCAAATTTTCAACGGGAGAGCTATCACGATGCCAAACGCACATATGGATGCGAGAACATAAACGACGTGCTTAACACCGTACGAGATACCCGGAATAGCCAATGCCGACGACGATGAAGCAACCATAATCACCCCTGTCACTAATGCCGCGAGCCACACAAACCCAAGGGTTAAATCGAAATTTGCAGTCAACTGGACATGCCTTTTACGAGACGAGTAAATGCTTCCCCACGAACTGTAAAATTCTCGAACATGTCGTAACTTGCGCATGCAGGAGAGAAAAGGACTACGTCGCCAGAAATCGCGTCCTTTCTCGCCTTTGCTAAAGCATCCTCTAGGTCAGTAGCAAAGACTACAAGTGCTTCGGGAATACTCTCCGCAATAATGTTCGCGTCTCGACCAATCAATACCGCCCGTCTGACACGGTCGGACATAGTTTTCCCAAGCTTTGAGAAATCTGCACCCTTTCCAACCCCGCCGGCGATCAGGACGATTTTACGCGATGAAGGTTTTGCAATGACCCCTTCAATCGCGGCTATGCAAGATCCTAAATTAGTGGCCTTCGAATCATTTACATAAGTAACACCGTCAATCTCGCCAACAATTTGGACTCGATGCGGCAAACCTTCGAAGGTTTCTATAACTCGGCGACAAGAGTCGAACGTAGCGCCCGCACAATGTGCGATGGCCGCTGCCGCAACGACATTAAACCGATTGTGGTCCCCCGCAAGTTTAATGGCAGCGTTTGGCAGTACCCTTCCGTCAATAACGATTCCCTTTTCGATGACCCGCCATCTATCGTCTTTATTGACCGCAATAGACGGTACACCATCGGGCGGTCGGGAAAGAGGGTGGTCTTGATTGAAAACGGCAAATCGACAATCCCTGTATATCCTTCGCTTAATGGACGCATACGCCTCAATCGTACTATGTCGATCGAGGTGGTCTTCACTTATGTTAGTGATCGAGGCGACTTCGAAACGTTTTGCTCCCATTCTCTCCAGTTGAAAGCTCGATAACTCAAGGACGTATCCGGCAAAACCATGGTCAAGCAAGTCCAAGGCAGGGGGGCCAAGATTTCCCCCAACGCCAAACCCTTGGTCCTCCAGCATCGCGCCGACTAACGTCGCTACGGTGCTCTTTCCGTTGGTGCCCGTAATTCCGACTACTGGGTCCTCAACCGCATCCATGAACAAGTCCAAGTCACTGTCCAGTTGGACTCCCTCAGAAAGAACTTTTCTTACCAGGCAATGGTCAAGAGGTATGCCCGGGCTGACGATCAAATGCGAAACCGAGTCAATAACCAATTCCACGTCCTTGGGTTTTATCAAAGACGCATATGGAAAGTTCTTATGAAAAGTATCCGAATCTAGGATCGGACTCCGATCGGTATCAAAGCGCGTATCGCATATGAACAGCTCTTGTTTGCCGTGAAGATGTCTGACGCAAGACATCCCACTAAGTCCAGCTCCCAAAACTAACACGCCGTTCGCTTTCATCTTAGTTTCAAAGTGGACAAACCAAGCATCACGAGCATCAGCGTAATAATCCAGAATCGAACAATAATTTTGGGCTCCGGCCACCCCTTCAATTCGAAATGATGGTGGATAGGTGCCATCCGAAAAACGCGCTTACCAGTGAGTTTGAAACTGGATACTTGAACGATTACGGAGAAAGTCTCAAGAACGAATAAGCCCCCCATGATTAAAAGGACTATCTCGTGCCTAACCATCACTCCCACGGCACCAAGTGCCGAGCCCAATGCGAGCGAACCCGTGTCTCCCATAAAGACTTGGGCTGGGTATGCGTTAAACCATAGAAAACCCAAACCTGCGCCTATTAACGCGCCACAGAACACGGATAGTTCTCCGGCGCCCGGGACATAAGGAATCTGTAGATACGTCGCAAATTGAATGTTGCCGACAAGGTAAGCGATAAGCCCCAAAGCTGCTCCAACGATGACAGTTGGCAAAATTGCCAAGCCGTCCAACCCATCGGTCAGATTTACCGCGTTACTCATACCCACGATCATTAGGTAGCCCAACAAAATGAATCCAAAAGCCCCAAGAGGGATCGATACTGCTTTAACGAAGGGTATGATCAGGGCGGTATCTGTATCAGACGAGGCGGTACGATAGAGGACCACGGCGGCGGCAATACCAAACACGGATTGGGACAAATACTTCCACTTCGCCGATAACCCATGACCGGCACCTGATCGCGAAACCTTTATGTAATCGTCAATCAATCCAATTGCACCGAAAGCGAGCGTGACGCACAGCGCGATGCGCACATATCGGCTACTTAGATCTCCCCACAATATTGTAGTCGCCAGCATGACTATCAAAATCAAGGCCCCTCCCATGGTCGGCGTACCGGCCTTAATTTGATGCGAGCTCGGTCCGTCTTCACGAACCACTTCACCAATTTGATGGGACGATAGTTTGCTAATGAGGATCGGGCCAAAGATTAGCGACAAGAACATAGCCGTACCTGCGCTAACCATTGTCCTAAAGGTCAAGTACTGAAACACTTGGAAGGCAGCTACATACTGAGCTAAATAGTCAGTTAGCCAGAGCAACATCAGTCTGTTAATCCGAGGAGATTCTTGACGAAAACTCGATCGTCAAATACGTTCTTATGCCCATTAATTTCCTGAGTATTCTCGTGTCCCTTACCGGCGATTAGCACCACATCATCGGGCGACGCAGAATTCAGCGCTTCGAGAACTGCAGCCCCACGTTCCGGTATTAAACGATATGCATCCCAGTTTCCAAATCCCTCAACTATTTGCTCATTGATGAAGTCGACTTTTTCTGTACGAGGATTATCGGCGGTGACGATCGCCATATCCGATTCGCTCGCCACGGCCGCTCCCATCATGGGTCGCTTGCCTTGATCGCGATCGCCGCCGCAACCAAATACACATATCAATCGTCCGCCCATATGCATTCGAATAGCAGACAGGGCCATTCTCAATGCGTCAGGCGTATGCGCATAATCAATTACTACGGTTGGTCTGCCATCGACTCGATAGGTCTCCATACGACCCGGGATACTGGGAAGATGTCCTAGCACATCAGCGACTTCACTTAGGGTGTAACCCCGATAGATAGCAACCCCCATAGCGGCAGCGACATTTGCAACCGAAAATTCTCCGAACAGCGGTAGATTAAGGTCTGCCTCTCCCCATTTCGTATACCACTTTCCACGTATACCTCGCCTCGTATATTTATCAACAATCCATCTAACTTCCGCGTCTTCGGCAATACCGTAGGTAATGCATGTCAAACCGCGAGCTCGCACACGAGAAGCAAGTTCGCGACCAAAAGATTCATCCACATTTATTACGGCAGCCTGCAAGCTGCTGTATTGAAACAACTTAGCCTTCGCTTCAGCGTACTGGTTCATGCCGCCGTGGTAATCAATATGATCTCGGCTAAGATTCGAAAAAACGGCCAGATCGAACATGACGTCAGCTACTCGACTTTGATCAAGCGCATGCGAACTTACTTCAATGGCAACGGACCGTTGTTTCATCGAACAAAGGCATCGTAGGCGTTGCTGCACCTTCACTGCGTTCTCGGTGGTAAGCAGTGTTGGATGAAGGTTCCCAACGACTCCCCAACCGATTGTTCCCATGAACCCGGTTTGCTTCATCAGCGCGGCACAGTGATGCGCAATCGATGTCTTACCGTTTGTTCCCGTAACTCCAATACAAAAAATATTCGCGCTAGGTTCATCGTAAAAACGACCTGCAATTGCGCTCAACCGCGTAGACAGACTTGGATCGACGACAATCGGAATATCGTACAAACCGGCGATTTCGTGTTCAGCACACACTGCCACCGCCCCGCGTCGAAGGGCCTGATCTACAAAGTCATGGCCATCAAGATGGGTACCCTTGATAGCGATGAATAGATCTCCCGGCGTTACTTCCCGTGAATCGACGCAAATTCCGTCTATCTGCATAGGATCAACATCCGCGCGATCTAGCATTTCATTAAGCTGCACGGGCGGCCACCCTATCAGAGCGTTTGCCGCTATTACCTAAGTACTTTTCGGGAGCGACTCCTAATATCCGCAATGACCTTGCCAAAATTCGGGAAAAGACGGGAGCGGCAACGTCTCCACCCCCTACTACTTCGCCGAGCGGTTCATTAATTATCACGACGACAACCGCCTTCGGATCATGGGATGGTGCCATGCCAGCAAACAACGCAACATGACGCGTGTCGTCATATTTCCCGGATTTGATCTTCCGCGACGTTCCGGTTTTACCAGCAACCTCGAAACCAGGAACTCGCGCCTTCGGCGCTGTTCCCTTTGTCGTAGCAACGCCCTCCATCATGCGAATTAGGGACTCGACGTCCGTTTCCGCGAAGACCCTCTCGTCCTGTCTCTTATACACATCTGACGCTGCCGACGAATAGAGAGGTGTAGATCTCGGTGGTCGCC
>CAXDSX010000024.1:0-17964 GCA_963992075.1 uncultured Pseudomonadales bacterium
TACGAGATCAGCCTCGGTCTCGTGGGCTCGGAGATGTGTATAAGAGACAGGGGATTACCAGCTCTACTACCAGGAATGTTTCGAGAAAGCGCAATCAGCGATGGAAGCGAACATCGAAAATACAATCAAGGCGTTGTTCCGTGGCGGTAATCCGGATGCCGTGGGCAAGCCGGCCCTAACGGCGTCGATCCGATCATCCGGTGGCTGGTTCGGCGGTGGTGGCGAAGCGCCCGATTTGCCATTGGACGAAGAAGTGATAAGTGCTGATGATCTGGCCGTGTACACCGAAGCACTCCAGGCCTCCGGGTTCTTTGGCGCTAATTCGTACTACATGAATCACGAAGCGAACTCGATCTATGCGAATACCGCGGTTGATCAAGGTCGCCTGGCCATGCCGGTTCTTTTTGTGGCAGCTCGGTACGACTCGGTTTGTGAGTCGGTTGACTCTGCTTTGGGTCGCCCGATGAGCGAGCAGTGCTCTAACTTGACGGAAGTCACCGTCGATAGTGGGCACTGGATGGCTCAGGAATGTCCCCAAGAGGTCAACGATGTTTTGAAGACATGGATAGCGGACGCAGTGGGAGCTTGATGCAATGGAGATTGTCCTGGTACGTCACGGTCTTCCGATACGAGTCGAAACGACAGACGGCGTTGCCGCGGATCCTTCGTTGTCGCGTATCGGTTTGATGCAAGCGGTCCAGGCCTCCGATTGTCTCGCGGGGATGGACATCGATGCTATTTACGCCAGTCCTTTGCAAAGAGCGAGAGAGACGGCGGAGCCGTTCGCGAAACGATCGGGATTGAATGTCGTGATTGAAGACGATGTGTCAGAGTTTGATCGGGACAGTTCGACGTACATCCCAATGGAAGAACTTAAAGCTCAGGATTACGAAGCGTGGAAAGCGTTTGTGGATGGCGGCTACGGGGATGACGTGGATGTGCTCTCGTTTCAAGCCACGGTTGTTCGCGGCATTGAATCCATCATTGATCGTCATTCGGGCGAACGTGTTGCCGTGTTTTGTCATGGGGGTGTGGTGAATATGTGGGCGTCGCACGTGCTCGAAACCCCGCCCCGCCTCTTCATCGATGTGGGTTATGCCAGCGTTAGCCGTTTTTTGTGTGCGTCAACGGGTGAGCGGAACCTGGCCAGTCTCAATGAAACACAGCACCTTACGGAATAACCGGTAAACCGAAGGGTCCCGCGATATCGGATGGTCGTAGGAAGAGCCCGAATCTAATCTCGTGGCTAGAACACGGATCCGGTTGGATCGAGGCCAAGGAAATATTCGCCCACGGTTTGATAGTGAGATTCGCGTCCTTGGACTTGCTGCGTAATGACGTGAGCGTCTTGAAATCGACGCTGGATTTTTGCGGATCCGAAAATTGCGCTGGAGCCACTGAGATTGTAAGCAAGGTCAACCACATCGGCGGATTGTCGAATCGCGTGGGTACCGGCCATTCTGAGATGAATGCGTTCTTCAACGGAAATAGACCCGGTTGATTTGACCGACTCCCATACCGTCCCCATGCTCTCGTACAAAAGTGATTTGGCGGCACGCCAGGTCGCTTCGGCCTTGCCGATTTGACTCTGAACGACGGCGTCGTGGGCGAGTGTCTTGCCGTCGAACCGAGGTCGTTTATCACTGGCAAGTTCGATGGTGGCGTCCAAACCGGCACGAGCAACCCCGAGTGCGACGCAACCAAAACCGCACGCGAATAGCAGGTGTTGCGGAATAACGTAAAGCGGTCCAGTTTCTAGAGGCTCGACGTCGAGGCGCATGGCTCGCGACTCCGGAACAAATAGTTCGTGGGTGGTAAAGCTAAAGCTGCCTGTTCCACGTAACCCCTGGACGTCCCATGCGTCAATGAACTCGACTTCTTCCTTGGGCAATAGATGAAGACGTGGCGGTTGCCCGGATCCACCTGAGACCGCGGCAATCCAGTTGGCGTGGTGACAGCCACTCGAAAACGCCCAGGTCCCCGTCAACCTATAGCCTTCGTCGGTGGGCTCAGATTTCGGACCCTGAGGGGGTCCGTTCGCGACGACTGTGTTTGGATTCCCCCAGACTTCTTCAGCTAAGGGGCGGGGAGCCCTTCCACTCGTGGTGGCAAAAACGGCCCCTTGGTTTAAGCACCAACCGGCGCTGCCGTCCGCGTACGCTATCGCTTGAACGACGTCCAGATAATCGAGGACGTCCATTTCTTCGCCACCGAGGGATTTCGGTACAAGCAATCGAAACAGGCCGGCCCCCACCATTGCCTCGACGACTTCTTTCGGTAGTTGCCTCGTGTCTTCGATCTGCTCAGCCGAATGCTCAATGGCTGGTGCGATAGCGCGTGCTCTCGCGAGCGGTGTGTCGGTGCCGTTGATGTGTTGCATAGTGTTCTGGCGCGATTCTACTCATTACACCGGGAAATTGCCGACGGACGATGGCTCGGCGTTTACGCCTTTTCTGCTGATTCGTTCAGTTGTATACGGGCTGTTTGCATCTTAGCGAGTGCGTGCGCTATCCCGCTCGCAATCGAGACATTCTTCCAGAATGGGTATGCGGGCCCCGTATTTACTGGTGTGAGCGGTTTTTTCTTGTGCGCGTTCCGTGGATTAACGAGCTGATTCTCACATTTTAATTCCAACCAGGAATATAAAAAAAATTCATTATTCCAATGATATAGCAATAAGCGTGCATTTTTTGTTGCTGGGCTGAAACAAATTTGTAATAGTTCGCGCCGCAAAACTCCTAGGTACAGGTTAAATAAGGCTATGAATTCATTTAAGTCTTGGAGAGCGGCTGTGTTTGCGGGAGCAATGGCCGTTATCTGGACGAATCCGGTTATTTCGGAGGAGTCTGACGAAGCTGATGCCGATATTGAAGAAGTTATCGTCACAGGATCCCGAATCGCGAGAAGCAATACAGAATCGACTGCGCCAATCAAGATTCTCGACAGGTATGAAATCGAGAAATTAGGGCAGACGTCCATCGGTGATTTCCTGCAAGACTTGCCGGAAAACGTTGGTGGTCTCAACGCGCAGAACAACAACGGCGGTAATGGGTCAACCCAGATCAGTCTGCGAGGACTCGGATCAAGTCGTACGCTGGTGTTGGTCAATGGTCGGCGGCACGTGGGTTACTCTACTGGCGGCTCCGTTGACTTGAACGCCATTGCGCCGAACACCATCGAGCGCATCGAGGTCTTAAACGATGGTGCCTCCACCATCTACGGATCCGACGCCATCGCTGGGGTGGTCAACGTGATCACGCGGCGTGATTTCGAAGGCGTTTCACTCGCGGGCTACAGCGGTTTTTCAGCCGAGAGTGACGGCCAAATTAGTGACGTTAATCTCACGATGGGTTCGTCGAGTGACCGCGGCAACGTGACCGTCGCGATCGGCCATTACGAAATGAACGACGTCATGGCGGGTAATCGTGGTTGGGCGACCCAAGATCGATGGTACGACTGGGGCGCCAACGACGGTAGCTTTGAAGGCCTGGGTTCCTCGGCAACGCCGGAAGGCACCATCATTGATCGTCTCGGAGCTGCGGGTAATGAGGCGTGGGATGCAGTCAACCCGTCCGGCCCTTATCTTTGGGGCCCTGGCGGTAACAACCCCAGTTCCGTCTGGAGTTCTTTCCAATTTTCAGGAAATTCGGATGTGGGTGAAGGCTCGTATTACAACTACCAGCCCGAGAACTACATCTATACGCCCCAAGAGCGCACCAACGTCTTTGCAACAGGCCATTACGAAATTCGTGAAGGTCTGACGGCGACGATGGAGTTGTCTTACATTAATCGTAAGTCGGATCAGCTGTTAGCGCCGACGCCTCTCTTCATCATTTCTGAAGGGTTGACGATTGAAGCTGCCCAAGCACACAACCCGTTTGGGCGAGACTTTATCGACGTACGACGGCGAATGGTCGAAGCGGGTAATCGAAACTTCCTCCAGGACATCGATACCTATCGGTTGGTTGGTGGTCTTGAGTATGAAATCAACGGATGGTCGCTCGATGCGTCCGTCAATTACGGTCGTACCGACGGAACGGACACCAACCAGGGTCGGTTCATCCGGAGTCGGGTTCTGGAAGCATTGAGCGGAAGCTGCGCAGACCCGTGTGTACCGCTGAATCTATTTGGCGGACCTGGAACGATCAGCCAGGCCCAAATCGACTATATCTCCTATACCGGTACTGCCAAGACGACCCAAGAACAGAAGACTGTTCAGGTGAACGTTTCCAACAGCAATATCTATGAGTTACCCGCAGGCGCTCTTGGCGTAGCGATGGGCTGGGAACACCGGAACGAACGGGGCGCATACGTTGAGGATCCCCTCACCGAGATGGGCGATACCACTGGGAACAAAGGTGAGAGTACGCGTGGCTCCTACGAAGTGGACGAGGCCTACATCGAGTTTCTCGCACCGGTCTTATCTTCCGATATGGACCTTTTCGGCGGGAATCTGGGCGATTTAGACCTTGAGTACTCGGTACGCATGTCGAGTTACAGCAACTTTGGTAAGACAACCAACGGTAAGTACGGATTCCGATGGGATTTCCGTGATTGGCTCGCGTTCCGAACGACGGTTTCCGAAGCGTTTAACGCACCGTCTATCGCGTCCCTATTCTCGGGTCAATTCGACAGTTTTCCGGCAGCCACTGACCCCTGTTCAACAGTGGTCGGTCAATACGGCTCAAACGCCAACGTAACGGCCAACTGCGATGCAGACGGCTTTGTCGGTGGAACGACGGATCCGGACACCCAGCTACGTGCTAGGCTCGGTGGTAACCCGAATCTTGGTGCAGAAACGTCGGAGGCTTTCCTCTTTGGTTTCGTCATTCGACCGAACTTCATCGAGAACCTGGATATCACCATTGATAGCTGGGAATACGAAATCTCCAACACCATTGGAAGCATTGGTGTCGGAACGATTCTCGGTGGTTGTTATCAAGCCGATCCGAATAACCGACAATATTGCGACAAGATTGAGCGCAACTCGGTGGGTCGAATCACCAATATCTACGCAGCAACAGCCAATATTGGTGAAGTGGAAACCTCCGGAATCGATTACCAGATCGATTACCGCTGGGACCACGAGAAGGTGGGTAGTTTCTCGGTCAGTTGGGATTACACTCAAATCGACGAATTCAACATCATGAGTCCGGGTTCCGATGGTGTATCCGTTAATACCACGAGATGTCTTGATATTTATGACTGTGGTGTCACGTTGAGTGATCGATGGATATTGGATGTTGATTGGTCAAAAGGCGCGTACGACGCAAGCATTCGGGTGAATTCTTATAGTGATTTCCGCGAGTGTGAAGATGACTTCTGTAACGGTGGTCCGGATGTCCCCAGTCGCAACATCGAACAGGTTCGCTACTTGACGCTGTCGGGTGGTTACGACCTGGGACAGGGCACGCGAGTACGCGTGGTGGTATCCAATCTTCTGGATGAAGATCCGCCGCGAATCTTTAATGGTTTTTATTCCTCAGCTGATGTGACCTACGATTTCATGGGTCGCTACTTCACGTTGGGAGTTAGCCACAACTTCTAGTTCTGAGCGGTTTAGAGGTACTAAGGCGGGCGTAAGCCCGCCTTTTTTTTGTATTCGGTAAATAAACGGTTAACGCGAATAGTTCATCAAAGTACCATCTCGCCTAGGTATAAGGACTAGCTATTGAAATGAACAACCAGCCCAAGGTGCGTCTTCAACGCCATTTGTTCGCATTTGGTCTTTTGCTTTTCGGTGGACTCGGTGCTGCCAGCTCGATTCCGCCTATTGAGCATTTCAGTAAATTCGACGAGATCTTCTCGGTACGTATCTCGCCTGGTGGTGAGTACCTCGCGTTCATGACCAAAGTCGATGGCCGTAATCGAGTGATCATCTACGACCGCGCAAAGAAAGACGCGATCAATCAGATCTTTTTTACCGGGTCTAATGAAGAGGTTGGGGAGTACTACTGGTCGAGTAAGGACCGTTTGGTTGTCGGGATACAACGGTTTATTCCGTCGATGCGTGAACAGCCATTCGCCGGTGGCGAATTATTTGCCGTCAACGTCGACGGAAAGAAGGACAAGCGCATTTTCACGTTCCGGTTACCTCCCGGTAAGAGGAAGTCACGATCGCCGAATAACGGGCTTGGTTTTGGCGGCTGGGCCATGTTGCTAGATCCGCTTCCTGACGAACCGAATCATGTCCTGATTCGAACTATCTCGTTCAGCGGAGCGCGTTCTGGCGTTTACAAGTTACATACCTCTAACTCGTCGATGCGCCGTATCGCGCAACTCCCATCGGGGGCAGGTGAGGTGTTGCTCGATGCTGACGATCGTGCGCGCTATGCCTGGGGTATGACTGAATATTATGAGCAGTTCTTGGCCTACAAAGCCCCGGATTCGCTCGAATGGGTTGAATTATTAAAGATGCCCTACCCCGGCGGGATGCTGGAACCCATCGCGTTCACGGACGATGGGAAGGCGATTTTAGCGCTCGACAATCGAGACGGTGGGACCAAGGCCGTGGTTAAAGCGTCGTTGGACCTCAAGCAGGTTGAGATGATCTATCGAGACCCCGTGGCCGACGTGCTTGATATCAAGATTGATAAAGATGGCAATGCGTATGCGTTTGTCTCGGGCATTGGCAAACCGGAATTGTTCTATCTCGATCCAAATCATGAACGTGCGGGAGTGACACAATCGCTCCAGGCGACCTTTCCGGAATCCCGAGTAGAAATCGTCAATGCGACGAGTAACGGGTCGTTACAAGTCATTCATGTCTCAAGTGACCGTAATCCCGGTTTTTATTATCTCTTTGATAAAGACGCGGGAGGTTTGATTCCGTTCAGTGGCATGCGGCCCTGGATCGATCAAGAACTCTCGGGACGCGTCGAACCCATTGAATTTAAAGCGCGGGATGGGCTACATATTACGGGTTTGCTGACCATGCCCGCAGGACAGACGGGCGAGGCATTCGCGCTCGTCGTCAATCCGCACGGCGGGCCACATGGGCCGTTTGATTCATGGGGATACGATAAGCAATCGCAATTTCTAGCGAGTCGGGGTTACGCGGTTTTACAGGTTAATTTTCGCGGATCCGGTGGCTTTGGTGCCGACTTTGAGGCAGCTGGGTTCCGTGAATGGGGCAGAAAAATCCAGTATGACGTCATTGATGCGACGCGATACGTGATGAAGAACTTTCCGATCGATCCGGACCGTGTCGCCATCATGGGGGCGAGCTTTGGTGGGTATTCTGCGTTGCAAGCGTCCATCATCGAGCCTGATTTGTACAAGGCCGCGATCGGCGTTGTAGGCGTTTATGACTTCAACTTAATGTATTCCGCGGGTGATATTCGGGGTCGTTTCAGTGGACGCCGCTACCTAGAGAAGGCCTTGGGAAAAGATAAAGACGAGTTCGTGGAATTTTCGCCCATTGAACGTGTCGCTGAACTAAAAGCGCCGGTGCTATTGATTCAAGGCGAAGAAGACGAGAGAGCCCCGGTTGTGCACGCCAATAAGCTTGCGGCTAAATTGAAGCAACGTGGGCACCCGCATGAGTACGTGGTGATCGCTAATGAAGGTCACGGATTTTACAAGCCCGAAAATCGCGTAAGACATCTAGAGCTAATGGAGCGATTCCTCGACAAGTATTTATAGTTGGCTCGCATGTTGGGAGCATCACGTCATTTACATCTGCCGTTGTGGCTCGCCGGGACGCTGTCTGGTTTCGCTGTAGGGGTCCATAAAATAGGGTTGGTTTTCCTGTCTTGCGGGCTCGCCTTTGATCTGGTCGGCGACTTTTTCCGCCAACATGATGGTGGGCGCGTTGAGATTACCGTTGGTAATTTGAGGGAATACGGATGCGTCAACGACGCGCAAATTCTCTAGGCCGTGGACGCGGCAGTTGTGGTCGACGACGGTATCTTCGCCAATTCCCATGCGACACGTGCCGCAAGGATGGTATGCACTTTCAGCATTGTTGCGGATAAATGCATCGATGCCTTCGTCACTATCGCATTGGAGACCCGGCGATAATTCTTCTCCGGAGTATCGGTCCAACTGGGGCTGTTGAAATATCTCTCGGGCGAGGCGTACGGCTTGACGAAAGACCTCCCAGTCGCTCGTGTGATTCATGTAGTTAAAGCGAACGAGCGGTTTGTCGCGGGGATCGGCCGACCTCAATGTAATGTGACCGCGGCTCGGGCTTTGCATCGGGCCGACGTGCACTTGAAAACCGCTTGAGCCGTGAGTCACGGATCCGTCGTACGAGACGGCTGCCGGAAGGAAGTGGAACTGAATATCGGGGGCGTCTATACCTTGACGGCTTCGAATAAAACCACCTACTTCGAAGTGGTTTGTTGATCCAAGCCCGGTCTTTCTGACGAGCCACCGGCTTCCGATCATGGCGCGCCCAAGGGGGTTTAACCATCGATTGAGCGAATTTTCTCGGGGACACGATCGCTGCAGGTAAATTTCCAGGTGATCCATTAGGTTTTGACCGACTGCGGGAAGCAGTTTGATCGGTCTAATGGCATTTGATTTCAAGGAATCTTCGGGCCCGATGCCGGAAAGCATTAAGAGTTGGGGTGATCCAATAGCCCCCGCCGCCAGGATCACTTCTTTGTCGGCCTGCTCGACGAGCAGTCGTTTGCCATCGTGGTAGTGAACGCCGGTGACGCGTTCGCCTTTACACTCGAGCTTCTCTACTAAGTTATAGAGGCGAACGGTTAGGTTGGGTTTTCGATTGGCCGTTGCGAGATACGCGCGCGAAGCGCTGCAACGGCGCCCTTGTGAAACGGTCATTTCTAGATCACCAAAGCCCTCTTGCCGAAAACCATTGAGGTCGTCGCTTAATCCGTAGCCCGCTTGTTCCGCGGCGAGGACGAAGTCGTCGTAGAGTGGATTACGTTTTGTCCCTCGTGAGATCTTGAGCGGACCGTGCTTACCTCGGTAGTCGTTGGGCGCGTCAAGCCAGAGAGCGTCTTCTGACTTTTTGAAGTACGGCAGAACATCTCCATACCCCCAACCCGTCGCGCCCATCTCTCGCCATTGTTCAAAGTTCGTCGGGTGACCGCGTACGTGGACCATCCCGTTAATCGATGATGACCCGCCGAGCACCCGTCCTCGCGGACAATGGATCCGACGATTTCCTAATTCCGATTCGGGTTCGCTCATGTACAGCCAGTTGAAGCGTGAATCGTTGACCGGGATAGAAAAAGCCGCCGGCATCTTTAGAGAGAAGTGGCGATCGACGCCACCGGCTTCCAACAGCAGGACAGCGTGTTTTCCGTCCTCGCTGAGGCGATGCGCAAGAACACATCCGGCAGATCCCGCGCCGATAATGATGTAGTCGAACTGGCTCATGAAGGACCCCTATTCGTCGATCCCGATATCGGTACTGACGCGTTGGTGGCTAAAGGGCCAAGCGGGGGCAGTGTACTTCATTGAGGAGTGCTAAGATTTCGACCCAACGCTCACTGGAATGCACACCGGAGAGAAATCACGGTGATCCAGATGTTTTGGTCTCGAGTAACGATCGCCGCCCTCGCGATAGGGGTACTCGCGTTCGGAAACATGAATGTACGAGCTCAGCCGACGTCGACATTGTTGGATTGGCTCACCACCTATTGCCCTGATTGTCTTTCACCGGGTTCCCGAAGAACCGGCGTCTACGTCCTCGAGTCTGGAGAACATGCCCTCCTCGCCCGAGCTTGGCTGACGGAAAAGGCGCAGGCGACCATTGATGTTCAGTATTTCATTTGGGAGCCAGACAACATTGGCATCCTAGCAGCAGAAGCGCTGCTCGCAGCGGCTGATCGTGGCGTGCGTGTTCGCGTGTTGGTCGATGACTTCCTTCTTAAAACAGAAAACCGGATCTTGGCGAACATCAATCACCACCCAAACGTTGAGCTACGAATATATAACCCCAAACACCACGTCGGCGTTTCGGTCATCGAACGTATCTATTACCTCTTTTTTGACTTCACGTCGTTCAATCAACGGATGCATGACAAGGTTGCCATCTTCGATGATCACGTCTCCATCACCGGTGGCCGCAACATGGCCGATGAGTACTTTGATTACGACGCGGTCTATAACTTTCGCGATCGGGACGTCTTGTTGGCGGGAGCTGTAACGGAGAAGGTTAAAGAAAATTTCGAAGAGTTTTGGAGTAGTTCGCTAGCGCTTTCGGTTGATGCGTTGCTAGGGCCGTTAGCTACGGAAAGAGATAAGAGTTTTCGGCGCGAACTGCAGGCTTACGCCAACAATCCGTCAAATTTCGATCCGAAAGTCCGGGAAAGCATTGCCGATGTTTCGACGCGCATCCAGGCGGTGATCGGCGATATGGTCTGGACCGACGTCGAATTCATTAACGATGCGCCGGGGAAAGTATCGACAGCATTGGATTTTAAGACGTACGGACGTTTGGTCGAGGAAGTCAGTGCTGCGCAACGATCAATACTGATCCAAACCCCTTATTTAATATTCCCCGAGGATGGAATCGCCTTGCTGGCAAAGAAAGTTGACGAGGGTGTGCGGGTCAGAATCGTCACAAATTCAATGTTGTCGACGGATAACCCCATGGCTTTTAGTGGGTATCAACAACAGCGAGCGTTAATGATTGAGGCCTGCAGCGAATTGTTTGAATTTCGACACGATGCATCGATTCGTGACGAGATCATCACCAAGACGGCGACAAATACTCATGCGACCATCTCGTTGCACGCGAAGAGTATGGTGGTGGATGGCGCTCGCCTATTTATCGGGAGTTTTAATCTCGACCCTCGGTCTGCTCAGCTGAATACCGAGGTGGGTGTATTGATCGAAAATCCTACCTTGGCGAACGCGCTATCTCGACAGATTGAGAAAGACATGCTGCCGGAAAACAGTTGGGCCATCAGTCAACAATTTAATCCCGATCACATGGCGTCCTGGCAAAAAAATATGGAAATCTGGTTTTACGGTTTGCTTCCAATCACATCGTTACTTTGATTTAAGTAATTATCATAAGATAATGATATATAGGAATAAAGTATGGAATCCGATGAACCGCTGAAGCGTGGATTATGGGCCCAAGCCGAGGCCATGGCGCTGCAAACGCCTGAATCGCGGAACCGATACGTCGATTTCTTACGCGCCCTGTCTATTCTCGCGGTGATATCCGGGCACTGGTTAATGGCTGCACCCCACGTGGTCGAAGGCAATTTAGCCATTGCCAACATGCTCGAGTTGGAACCTTGGACGCGTTGGCTTACCTGGGGATTCCAGGTCATGCCTATCTTTTTCTTGGTGGGTGGGTACGCCAATGGCGTCTCGTGGAATGCCGCTATCAGGGATGGCCATGGCTACAGCGATTGGTTGACGAATCGCTTGGGCCGTCTAATTAAACCTGTCCTGCCGCTTGTGGCTGCATGGATCGTCATCGGTGGTGTGGGCAATGCCATAGGGATTCGATCCGAAATTCTTGCTATCGCGTCGCAAGTGGCGTTGGTCCCCATATGGTTTTTATCCGTATATATCTTAGTCGCGCTGCTCGTTCCCTTGACCTGGAGCGCTTGGCAACGATACGGGATGGTCTCGTTTTGGGCGCTAGCGCTGCTGGCGGTGGCGAACGACGCCTTGTTTTTTGTGTTCGGTTTCAAAGACGTTGGGTGGATTAACTACGCATTTGTATGGCTGGCTGTTCATCAGTTGGGATACGCGTGGCGTGACGGTCATCTAAAAGGTATACGAAATGCGGCGACCTGGGCGATTGGAGGTGGGTTGCTCTTGATTGGGATGGTGTATTTTGGCCCCTACCCCATCGCCATGGTGAGTGTACCAGGTGATGAGGTCAGCAATACGTTACCGCCTAAATTCGCCATGCTTGCCCTTGGGGTCATGCAAATGGGCATACTTTTGGCTTTTGAACGTCCGGCGCAGCGTTGGCTCGCACGCGTTGGCCCTTGGACTGCGACGTTGGTGATCAACGGCATGATCATGACGATCTATTTGTGGCATCTCACTGCATCGACCTTGACCGTAGGCCTGGCTCTGGAGATCGGAAATATTGGTCTGGAAATCGATCCCGGGACGGGATTGTGGTGGTCGTTACGTCCGGTCTGGCTCCTGGTGTACGTTGCTGCGCTCGCGTTGCTAGCACCGGCGTTTAGTCGGCTCGAACGAGGGACGGCTGGCGTCGACCAGACAATTGCCGGTTGGCGGTTGGTTACGGGGGCCGTGATTACCTGCGGCGGGTTGGCCTTGTTGGCACTAGACGGCGTGGTCGGTACACAGTGGTTTGGACTTCGTGTTTATGTCCTCTGCTTGCCTTTCTTTGGCGCCGTGATCGCTGGGGTCGTCTCGTTGCCGCAACGTATTCAGCGAGCCTGAATGAATCACGAATTTCCGGCTTGGCTCTAAGGAACGATTAGTCCGACCACTGTCCTCGGTCGATCAGCAGCTGTTTCAGCGTTGCAGGCTGATCCGTCATGATGCCGTCGATTCCCATGTCAAGAAGTTCGTTCATTTGCTTGGGTTCATTAATCGTCCAGACGTGAATTTGCAGTCCGCGGCGGTGCATGGCGTCGATGAAGCGTTGATCGACGACCCTGATGCCGTTCCATCGGATCGGCACTTGAGCTGCCAAACCACGGATGTCTCCGGTTGGTATGCCGAAACTGGAAAGTCGAGCACGAAAGGTCTCAATCGGTCCCGTCGACGTGCAAATGCCGGGAATAGCTTCCCGAACACGGCGTATCCGGCGATCGCTGAAGGAGCCGACGCAGACACGATGTTGAACTTCGAGGTCTCGAATCAACCGGATCAAAGGGCCGACTGACGCGTCAGATTTGGGATCGATATTAAAGCGCGTGTCAGGAAAGGTCGTGAGGAGCTCATCGAGCCGCGGAATGGGTTCACGGCCGGCAACGCGTACGGACCGAATCGAGTCATAGCTTAGCTGTGCTATTGGGCCGTTGCCGTCAGTGACTCGATCCAGTTTATCGTCGTGAAAGGCGAGGAGAACTCCGTCGGACGTGAGGTGAACGTCAGTTTCTAGGTATCGAAAACCTTGTTTTACGGCACTTTCGAAAGCGATCAACGTGTTTTCGGGACCCGCGTGATGATCGCCCCGGTGTGCAAATGCCAGACACCCAGGATGTTCTAGAAAAGGGTGAGTCACCGGAGTAGAGACGAAAGAGCGATCAAAGATGGCACACGATATCCGGCTTGCCGGCCATCACCTCGCCAAGGGAGCCTGCCGAGATCCGCCAAGGACGTAATCGAAGTAGCCCAAATGTTGGATCCTCAACGTTCTTCCACAGCATCCCTAGGTCGTATCCGAGGGGCGGCGGCGTGTCCTGAAACAACGTCCATACCCTTTGTTTTTCGTCCAGGTCGTCTTCCCAGATGGCCTCGCAGTCGATCATGGCGTACTCGTGCGCCGGATCCCAGTACGACAGACTAACGAGCGGATTTGAGGCCAGGTGTTTTTCCTTGTGGCTGTGCCGACCGGTGGCGATCCATCCGGTTGGACCTTCCCAGATCGGATGCAAGATACGCGACCGAGGTTTGCCGGATCGGTCGACGGTGGCGAACGTGCACCAGACAATGCGATCGGTGATTTCCCTAAACTTGGGCTCGATCTCCTCAAATGTGACGTCCACCACGATCAACTCATCCTTGTGTGGTAAACCGCTTTAGCGGCCCTGGAATTGGGGTTCTCGTTTTTCCACAAAGGCATGAAACGCCTCGCGCGAATCGGCGCTCGCTCCCGTTCGGCTGTGTCGCTCGCTTTCGAGCTCAATGTAATCGCGTAGAGGCATATTCTCAGCGTTGACAAAATTTCTCTTCATTTCACCAATGGCCAACGGCGCAGCTTTAGATAAACGGTCAACGATGGTTTCGACTTCATCACGAAACGTTTCGTCAGAAAACGTTTTCGAGACCAACCCGATTCGTTCGGCCTCATCGGCTTTAAACTTGTCGGGCATAAAGAAAACTTCCCGCGCTTTGCTCGCGCCAATGATGCGAGGTAGAAGCCAGGGGCCAGCCATGTCGCCCGAAATCGCGACGCCCAAGAAGGCGGAATTAAACGTGGCGCTCGCCGTTGCGTAGCGAAGGTCGCATGCGCATGCCCAGCCGAATCCAGCTCCAGCACACATGCCATTAATGCCCGCCACCGTGACTTTGGGCATTTCATGGAGCAACGAGGTGATGTGGAAGCACGCCTTGCTGAAAGGTTCCTGGGTTTCACCGCTGGTCGACGCTTTAAGATCGACACCAGGACAAAATCCCCGACCAGAACCCGTAAAAAGGACCACGCGTACGCGATCGTCTCGAGCGACGACATTCAGGCAATCGTAGAGTTCCCGCATCATGGCATTGGTAATGCCGTTGAGGTTGTCTGGCCGATTCATGGTGACCGTGGCGCGTGTCCCCTCGACTTCATAAAGGATCGTTTCGTAATTGCTCATCGTGCTCTACCTTTTCTTGCGAGTTGGAAATCCTAGGCGTAGTTGAGTCGCGTCACAAGCCGCTGGTGCTGCACTGGCTTCTTCGGGCTGGGAGGCCAAGCCGTGATGTTCAGGGTGCAACGCTTGTCGTTCGGTTATTTGAGGTATCGATCGAGGTACTCGACGGACCCCGAGATTTCCGTCTGCGGTACCGCGGTATGGATACCCGGATTGGCGTGCAGCGTTTTTTTCTCACTCCCCAAAGCATCGTACAGCTCAAGACAGGTATTGCGTGGAACGATCTCATCGTCCCACTGGACCAAAAAACGAACGGGACATAAGACGTCAGGTGCGAGTCGCTTGAGGTCATCGCCATTGGGACCCCAGGTGCCCATAAGTCCGAGTAACGCAACGCGTATGCGCGAGTCCGAAGCCGTGACAGGTAATCCCATCATGGTCCCCATGGACAGGCCCCACCAACACGCGGGCCGCACACCTTCTTCGGCTTCAATAAAGTCTAAAGCGGCTTGCCAATCAGCGACGATCCCTTCGGTCCCACCTCCGGCATTCCAAATGTCGGCAAACCCATCGGCGCCCTGAACTTCCACTCCGGACGCGCGTTCGCCGTGTCCCGGACCGTCGATGGCCATCGCCGCGATGCCTCGTTCGGCGAGGAGCTTTGCGACGAGCTGAAGGTATTCCACTTTCTTGTGTGTCGAACCACCGTGGCCGAGCAGTGCAACCCGATTGGCGTCACCACCCTTAGGTCGCCAATACACGCCTGGAACATTTTGTCCGTTTACCGTGAGATCGAATTCTCTCTCGGTGATTGCCTCGTTACTTACCGCATCGTTACGCCATGTCATGGACTATCCTCCTTCCGCGTCCCTACACTTATCGATTCTGCGGGTTCGAGTGTAAAGCCAAAATACGTCGATAAACCGTCAATGTTCCAGTGAACGGGAACGACGATTTGATTCTTGACGGTTTCTTCCCCCCGCCTTTATGGTGACCAAGGTTATCCGAGTACGACAACTTGTCTGTTGGCGTATTGTTGTCCGGTAGATGTCGAGAAAGCGAAAACATGAGTGAAGAGCCCAGGGATTGGCGTAACGACGGCGTTAAAGTCATTAGCGGCCAACATTTAGACGAAAGTACACCGCAGACCGAAGGGATGACGCGGGCGGCCGCCATCAATTTTGCGACGGCGGGTGCCAGGAAGCTCTGGGCGGGTACCGTCGAGATACATCCCGACGCAAAAACGGGTGCGCACCATCATGGTACGTTGGAGAGCATCATTTACATCATTAAGGGTCGGGCTCGGATGCGCTGGGGCGAACGACTGGAGAATGTCGCGGAGGCGGGTCCAGGTGATTTTATTTACGTCCCGCCGTTCGTTCCGCATCAGGAGATTAATGCCGACGCGAAAGAACCTTTGCATTGTGTCCTTGTCCGGAGTGATCAAGAGGCCGTCGTCGTCAATCTTGACCTGCCCGTCCTTGAAGATCCCAAGGGATTGCATTGGGTTGATGCGATTCACCCGGTGCCGTAGTAAACGAAAAACGAGGTACTTATGGCGGACGTGAACAACAACATCCAGGGGGTGCCCTGGGATCTTTCGAATGAGTACGAGAGCGCCGATTGTCCGGCCATCGATGCCGACCTTGGTTTGGCGAGTGAATTGATGGACCAAATGATTGAGCAGAATTCGGTGGTGGTCCCTCTCCTTGAGCAGGCGGAAGGTTTGGGGGTTGAAGAGGCCGCTGGTGGTATTGCGGCGGCGCGAGAAATCCACCGTCTTCGTGAAGATGTTCGTTTGCTGCTTGATAATCCCGAATCCTACGCGGATTGCTGCATGAGCGTGGATAGTCAAGACGAAGCTGCGCAAGTCCTGTCGGGACGACTGCAGTCGTACCAAAAACGTTTTACCGAGCTGTCTCAACCGTGGTCGCAGTTTCTGGATCTCGTGTCGCTTGAGGTTGTCGAGGCCTATCTTGATCACGAGCTGACGCGTGCGACGCGCTTCCTCGTTGAGCACGCGAGAAAGCGTCGGGACTTTAACCTCAGTCTCGCGGAGGAGACGTTGATTTCGGGACTATCTCAAGACGGGATCCATGCGTGGGGTCGCTTGTACGATCAGCTTGCTGGGTCGTTGACGTGCGACGTTCTGATCGGCAACGAATCCGAATCCATGGGTTTGGCGGAAGCGAGTGGATTGCTGCAAAAACCGGACGATAGAGCGCGGGAAAATGCGTGGCGTTCGATCAACGCGGCATGGGACGAACACGTTGTATCTTGTGCCGCCGCCATCAACGCGATCGCGGGGTGGCGACTGGAATTGGGTCGACGCCGGTCAAACAAAAACCCCATGCATTTCTTAGATTCGGCCGTGCACATGAATCGAATTTCCCGCACGACACTCGATACCGTTCTTGAGGTTGCAGAGGAATCAATCCCTTTGGCCAGGCGCGCGGCTCTGCTGCAAGCAAAGGCCTACGGCAAGGCTCAATACGGCCCTTGGGATCAACGCTCACCTGCACCTACGGGCAATGGTGAAGATCGCCCGATCCCCTACACAGAAGCGTTGGAGCTTATCGGGAGCGCCTACCGTAGCGTTGATCCAGCCATGGGCGAGTTCGTTGAAATGATGGCGGAACGGCAATGGATTGAAGGTACCGTCGGTCCTCGGAAACGGCCAGGCGCTTATTGCACTGGGTTTCCTAAATCGCGAACGCCCCGTGTGTATATGACGTACACGGGCGGGGCGAGCGATGTGATCACGTTAGCCCACGAACTCGGCCACGCTTTTCATTCTTGGACCATGAGAGATCTTCCCGACAGTCAACAAAGTTATGGGATGTCGCTTGCTGAAACCGCAAGTACTTTTGGAGAAACCATCGTTCGTGATGCGCTGCTTGAGCGCGCCGGGACACCTGCAGAAGAATTGGCGATCGCGTGGGAAGAAACCGGTGCGTTAATTTCATTCATTTTGAATATTCCGACACGCTTCGAGTTCGAAAAGAATTTTTACGAGGCGCGTCAACAACGCCCGGTACGTCCAGATGAACTTAAAGTATTGATGAGTCGAGCGTGGGAAAAGTGGTACGGCGAAAGTTTGTCCGAACCAGACCCTCTTTTCTGGGCGAACAAGCTCCATTTTTATATTTCCGGTTTAAGTTTCTACAATTTTCCTTACCTCTTCGGGTATCTCTTTAGCCTTGGGGTCTACGCGAAACGACTAACTTTTGGCGACGAGTTTTTTCCACGATACGAGGGATTGCTACGCGACACGGGACGGTTAACGGCAGAGGATCTGGCCGCTAAGCATTTGGACGCAGATCTCTCGCGGCCGGACTTTTGGCGCGAATCGATCGCGATGTTGGAACCGCGTGTGGATCACTTCGATAAACTCGTTGACGAAATAGCGGTGTGAGACTGGGAGATCGACGACGCAACGGTCAACGTCTATTTCTGTCTCTTATACACATCTGACGCTGCCGACGAATAGAGAGGTGTAGATCTCGGTGGTCGCCGTATCATT
>CAXDSX010000025.1:0-17595 GCA_963992075.1 uncultured Pseudomonadales bacterium
ACCGACGACGTACTCGTTCAAGAGCTAGGTCTCGACACAGAAGAAATTACTGCACTACGCCAGTCAGGCATCGTCGCTTAAAAGAGGAGCAACTTCCCATGTCGGAAGCTTTGTCTTCCTTCCGAATATGCGACTTTACTGGCCAGTTGGCGGGCGCCGGCGCGACCAAATGGTTGGCTTCATTCGGCGCTGAGGTCATACGCATCGAGGACCCCGTACGCGAAGGCCGTTGGGATATTCTGCGTGGCACCCCCCCGTTTATCGATGATCGACGAGGCATCGACCTTGGTGGCGCATTCAATAACCACAACACCGACAAGTTGGGTATCACGCTTAATCTTCGTGACGAAAAAGCAAAAGAAATTCTAGCTGAGCTCGTTCGCGTATCGGATGTCGTGACCGAAAACTTTGCCAAGGGCGTGCTCGAAAAATGGGGCTTCGATTACAGTCAACTCAAGGCCATCAAGCCGGACATTGTCTACGTGTCCAATTGTGGCTTCGGTCATGTCGGACCCTATAGTGACTTTCGAACCTGGGGCCCCATTGTCCAGGCCGTCTCGGGTCTTACATTTAGCTCTGGACTGCCCGGGCTAGAACCCGCCGGCTGGGGTTATTCGTTTATGGATCACACCGGCGCTTACTACATGGCTATGGCCATTATGTTGGCCTTGTTACACCGTCAAAAGACGGGCGAGGGCCAGTGGGTCGATCTGGCGTGTTCAGAATCGGCGTTATCGCTGCACGGGCCCGCGCTACTGGATTGGACCATCAACGCCAATCCCATGCGGCGAGAAGGTTCACCACACTCCAACCGTAACCAATGGCCGCCCATGGCACCCCACGGAATTTACCCCGCCTTGGGCGACGATGAATGGGTAGCAATCGCCTGCCGCAACGAATCGGATTGGGATTCGTTGTGTTCCGTGGTTCAACGTCCTTGGTTGAAGAACAAAACGTTCGCAACGCTCAAGGACCGTCTCACGAATCAAAACGAGCTTGATCAACACCTGGGTGGCTGGACCAAAAACCAAACAAAGCACAAGATCGAGACGGCTCTCCAAGACGTTCGAATTCCTGTAGCCGCCGTCCTTACACCCGAAGAACGCATCGATCGCGACCCGGCGACCGGATCGTTTGGACTCTGGCCGAGTGTTCATCATCGCGAAATGGGTGAGGTTCGAGTCGACGGTCAACCCGTGCATTTCTCAAAAACTGACTGGGAGATGACTCATGGCGCACCGTGTCTCTCCGAGCACACCATGGAGGTACTAACGCGCGTTCTCGGGTATAGCGAGGACGAGGTCACTCAACTCGCCTCGGAGGGGGTGGTATGACAGCCCTTAGCGGTTTGCGGGTCGTCGAACTGGCCAATGAGCGCATCGCATTCGCCGGTAAGTTGATGGCGGATATGGGCGCTGACCTGATTTTGGTTGAACCTCCCGGGGGGGATCCAAGCCGAGACTACCCACCATTTCTCGACGACAAACCCGGGCCCAACCGCAGCTTGTACTGGTGGCATTACCACACCAGCAAGCGCGCCATGGTCCTCGACTTAGAAGGCCCCGACGGTGCCGAGACTTTTCGAAAGCTGATTGCAACAACGGATGTTCTGATCGAAGCGGAACCGCGCGATCGACTCGCGAATTTGCAGCTTGATTACGCCAACTTGTCCGAAATCAAACCCGAACTTATCCACATCGCGGTAACGACCCATGGTCGAAACGATCCACGGAGTGATCTGCCCGCAACGGACCTCACCATCATGGCCACATCAGGACCTCCCTGGAGTTGCGGTTACGACGACCACTCGCTCCCTCCGATTCGAGGTCCGTTACAGGGTTATCAGACAGCGTCTCACTTCGCCTACATGTCGGCACTGACCGCCCTACTCCATCGCGGCGTTTCGGGGGACGGGCAGTTCATTGACGTGTCCATGACTGCCGCCTCTAACGTATCGACCGAAGCCGCGACCTACTCTTGGCTCGTGGCGCAAAAGACCGTACAGCGCCAAACCGGTCGCCACGCATCCGTTAGCCCATCAGGCGAAACCCAGCAACTATGTGCCGACGGGCGCTATGCAAATACCGGCGTTCCGCCCCGATTTCCTCACGAATACAAGGCTTTATACGAGTGGCTTAAAAGTCTGGGGCTTGAAGACCGACTTCCTGAAGCGGTCTTTCTTGAAATGGGCGCTGAATGGGAAGGGCCATTCGATCTATCGCTCATCGGTCAAGACGATGCCATCACAGCCATTTTTGGAGCCGGGCGAGCGGCTCTGCAGCTGATCGCGTCAAGCGTTTCTGCTCAAGACTTCTTTCTCGGTTGCCAAGGCGTCGGGCTCGCCGTCGGCCCGGTCAACTCGCCGGAAGAAGCATTCGAAGATGAACACTTCAAAGCACGCGGTTTCCACGTCCAGGTGGATCATGACGAGATCGAACGAACCATCACCTACCCCGGAGCTCCTTATCGTTTCGAAAAAACGCCGTGGTCGATCTATCGACGAGCGCCAACACTCAATGAACATACCGACGAAGTACTCGCCGAACTCGATCCATGACCCTTTTTTTTCATTCAACAACGAGGCCAGGTCAGATCGCCCTACCCTGACTGCAAACAAGCTAGCGATTAACGCCGATACGTGATGGTTCCCGCCAAAACCGTCATCGCGACGTCGTCACGTGAAATCCGCGCGCGCGCTTCAGACCAGGACCGCGCAAGTAAACAAAGATCTGCTGTTTGACCCGGCGCGACCCGTCGTGGCGGACCACCTGGCGTTTCCGCTGAGGACGTGAACATCGCAAGCGCTTGTTCCGGCGTGAGTTTTTCCTGGTCACCAATGACCTTGCCCGACGCGGTTTTACGATGAACGGCCGCGCGCATAGCGGTCCATGGATCCGCGCCCCCAAACGGTGCATCGGTCCCACCGCCCAGTGGGATTCCCGCGTCAAGAAAACTTTTGCCGCGGTAAAGAGATTCGAAGTGCTGCGGATCAACGTCCTTCAGATACTGATCACCACGTTCAACTAGGAAGTTAGGCTGAGTGACGACGCAGATTCCCGCCCTATTCATCAAGTCCAACGTGGAGTCGTCCACGACCGAGGCGTGCTCGATTCGATCGCCTGATAACGACCCCACCTCGATTAGAGCAGACAGCGCGTAAACAAGCTCCGTACGGGTCACACAGTGTACGGCGACCGGCCGGCCGCAATCGTGCGCGACACGGATACGTTCTTGAAATGCTTCAATCTCAGGCAGTGCATAGTCGTCGAGCATGATCTTCAGTGAACCATGACCCAAGTCCTCGTTCCCCATCAGTCGCACCGACTGGCTCGCATCGACGTCCATCCAAAGACGTTCTGCCTCAGCGTCGTTCGAAGCTGTCGCGTCCGTAATACCGGTAACGCCATAGCTAGCGAGTTGTCGAGATGTGTCAGCAACCTCTGCCAAATGATTCGCCGCTGAGCCAAGGCGTTCCCGGATCCACTCGTCCTTGCGAAATAACTGACCATTACTCTCGTTCACGCTGAGCATCTGAAGCGCTATCGAATTCAAGAACCACATCTTCCCTGATCGGTGCTGGATCCGAATCGGTCGTTCCGACGCCATGGCATCGAGCGTGTGCCGGTCGAGCATCCCCGCCACGGATTCGTGATACCCAACCCCCCGAATCCATCCATCAGTTGAATCTTCAGCATGCCGAAGAACCGATACCAACGTCTCTTCGTCGGCCACGTCTGGCGGGCCACAACGAACCGATCGCCGCGACGCGGCAAGCGCAAATAGATGCACATGGTGATCGTGCAAACCTGGCAGTAAGACCCCGCCATCGGCATCAATAGTCTCGGCGTCCGGATGCACGAGATTTCGTCCAATGTCGCGAATCTTGCCGTCGGTACATAAGACGTCCAAACCGTGGCGGCCTGATACTTCGGTGTTACGTATCAACAACATCGACAACCCCGTATTCCTGTCAACGCGCAACCAGACATCATCGCCCAGCGACTCGACCCATCCGCTGATCGTGGTTCGGAATATCGGCTCTGTAGCCTCGTTTGTGCATAATCACCGTTCTCTGCCACCGACAAAGGTGCACCGTTGAAAGAGCCCATGTTGCTCTCCGAGCTCAGCGAGCGATTGTACTCGGCTGCTTCGGCGGAAGAATTTTCTGTGTTCTTCGACAATCCTTTCGTGCTGGTTCAAGTAGACGGGTCCGTCCCGCTACCCCCACATCTTCCCCCATGCCCTGTCATCGCCATTACCGACGACCCCACTCCACCGCCACTCGCGGACGTGGTTGTCTCGAGTAGAGAGCAAGCTCGGGCAATTGAACAGGCGGTTTCAAACAATCCAATAGCCTCCGCAGTCTTAGTCCACTTGCTCCGCTACAACGAGGGCATCAGTATCCCGCAACGGCTCGTCGCCGAGTCGCTGGCCTATTCGACTTTACAACACGGTAGCGAGTTTCAGCGCTGGATCCGCTCGCACGAACAGCGCAAACCGTCAACAACCAGTGACGAACCCGCGGTGACCGTTGAACGTATCAAAGACGAACTATTCCTGACGTTGAACCGACCGGAAAAACGCAACGCGTACAGTGCTGAGATGCGGGATGCCTTATGCGATGGTTTGTCTTTGCTCTCGCTCGATAGAGGAATACGCAAAGCGATATTACGGGGAACAGGATCGTGTTTCAGTGCCGGTGGCGATCTCAGCGAATTTGGCGAAGCTACCGATGCGGGTCTCGCTCATGTGTCTCGAATCGCTCGCAGTGCCGGCAGTTTAATGGCAAGTGTCCACGACCGTGTCGAGGTACACCTGCACGGAGCTTGTATAGGCGCAGGAATCGAATTACCCGCATTCGCCCATCATGTGCTTGCACGTCCAGACGCTTTCTTTCAATTGCCAGAGGTCTCCATGGGACTCGTCCCGGGTGCGGGGGGCACCGCGAGCATTCTTCCGCGAATCGGTCGCCATCGCATGGCAGCTTGGGCGTTGACCGGTTCCCGTGTCGACGCCGAAACCGCCTTGGCATGGGGATTGGTCGACGAGATTCGTGAGTAACTGACACTCATAATGGATCGCGTACTTGAAATCGGTGGTTTCGCAGCCGGCTATTGCGGTCGGCTTTTCGCACAATCCGGTTACGACGTCGTCCGGATCGAATCACAACCCTCGTCGCCAGGGTGGGTGAGTCAAACCGCCTCTGACTTCTACCTGCACGCTGGCAAGCGCCGCCTCAACACCAGCGATCCTGGGTTGATCGCTAAACTCGCAGCCGAAGCAGATGTCGTTATTGCTGAGGCCGCAACCGCAGATTCGCTCACGAAGCTCGGCTTCAGCGCATGGCAGACGCCGGTCAAGGTTTCGATAACGCCGTTTGGTGCCACGGGCCCAAAGCGCAATTGGCACGCCACCTCCAGCGTGATCTTAGCAATGGGAGGGTATACAAACTTAATGGGAGATCCAGATCGCGCACCCCTTACATTGCCCGGGCACTATCCAGAATTTCAAAGTGGCGCGTTCGCCTACACGGCGGCCAACGCATGTCGAATCGCAAAGCAGAAAAACACTATCGACATCGGCATGCTCGAGGTAGTGATGGCACTGAGTCAGTTCACCACAGTGATGTGGCACTGCGCCAAGACTATTCGATCTAGGCATGGCAACGACTTCTGGACCGTCGTACCGACCAACTTATTCCGATGTGTGGACGGTTGGGCATACCTCAACATCGTTCCAACCTTCTGGGATGCTTTTGCCATTTTCTTGAAGCGTCCCGAACTACTACTCGATCAGCGTTTCAAAAGTAACGACCTTCGTTCGCAAAACCGGGACCCTCTGCAGACCATCATCGCGGACACGATTGCGCACATGACCCGGTCGGAGATCGAACAACGCGCCACCGAATGTCGAGTTCCTATCGGCGTGGTACAAACCCTATCCGAAGTATTAGACGACCCTCACCTTAGCCAACGAGAGTTTTGGCAATCCGTCACCAACGGACACTCGACCATCCAATCGCCGCGGACCGCGTGGAAAATCCACGGGGATTCTCTTACTAAGCTTGAGCTTAACGACCCCGAATCGGCTCATGCCTAAAGGACCATTAAACGGGATCCGCATCCTCGATCTCACGCACGTGTGGGCGGGACCCCTTGCGACTCGCATCCTCGCCGACTTGGGTGCAGACGTCGTGAAGATTGAATCACCTACAGGTCGAGGGCCCCGCAGCTACGGACAAGCGTTGCCAATCGGTGGCTGGATCGGTGGTACTCCAGGAGATGAGCCATACAACGTCAACGCCGTATTCGTAAAATTACAGCGCAACAAGAAAAGTGTGGCCGTAGACCTCAAGACCACTGCCGGGCGCGCAACGTTTCTAGAGCTGGTGAAAAAGGCCGATGTGGTGATGGAAAATTTCAGCGCACGGGCGATGCCTTCATTGCATCTCGATTATCAGGAACTCTCTGAAGCGAACCCAAAAATCATTTACGTGAGCATGCCAGGTTACGGTATGGACGGACCCTACAGAAATCGCGTGGCTTTCGGACCGTCGGTCGAACCGCTCTCCGGACTGACCGACGTCATGGGATACGGACCCGAAGAACCTCGGAACACCGCGATGGCGCTGCCCGACCCGATCACCGCCCTCAACGCAACATCAGCCGTCGTAACGGCGCTGCGACGGCGCCAACAAACCGGACATGGCGCACTGGTCGAAACGTCCCTACACGAAGGAGCCACAGCCTTTTGTGGTCCCTGGCTGATCGAGCATCAGTTAGGTGGATCAGTGGAGAAGCTCGGCAATCGTCATCCCAACATGGCCCCCTGCGGTATTTACCGTTGCGCTGGAACCGACGACTGGGTAGCCATCGCGTGCCGGGACGATCGGGATTGGCAAGCGATCTGCGCGACAATCCCGGAACCCCTTGACGCAGCTGCGAGTTTCGAAGAACGCGTCCAGGCACATCACTCAATTGATCAGCAAATCGAAACGTGGACACGGCGGTACAGCAAAAACGAGGCAGCGGCCATTCTTCAGGAAGCAAATATCCCAGCTGGGCCCGTGAATACCACACCCGATATGACGTCCGACCCGCAGACCATCGCTCGCAATTTTTTCGTGCCGATCGAGCGTGGACCCACCCCCATTCCGGGGAATCCAATCAAAATGAACGAGGTGTCGAGCGCCGACTGGTCGCCCTGCCCAAGGTTGGGCGAAAACAATCACGCAATATTAAGCGAGTGGCTAGGTTACTCGAACGAAGACATCCATGAGCTCGAAAGTTCGGGGGTTATCGTCGATCGTCCTCCCAACTAATCGATCAGCTACGCTAGTCTTTCTTTGACCACCCGACGAAGTAATTTCCCAGTCTCGTTGTAAGGCAGTTCGTCCCAGAATTCGAGCCGCTCAGGTACGCGAGACGAACGCATACGTTCTTTGACCCAGGCTTGCAGTTCTGCCGTCGTCACCGAATCCGAAGTCACGAGAGCAGCAACCACGGCTTCACCCCATTCTTCGCTCGGGATACCAACCACCGCGGCGTCGCTGACCGCGGGATGCTCAAGCAACACGTCCTCGATTTCGCCCGGGGACATGTTTTCGCCGCCGCGGACAATAACGTCATCTGCCCGTCCATCAATGAACAAAAAGCCTTCACCGTCAACGAAACCGGCGTCTCGGGTGGGGAACCAGCCATCAGTATCGACAACGCTTCCGCGTCCTTCGTATTCTCCGGAAACCTGTTCGCCTCGCACATAGATCTCGCCCCGCTCACCCGTGGGTTGCAGAGCTCCTTCGTCGTCCCGGATTTCGAGTTCAATACCGGGCAGCGGAACACCTACCGACACCAACCGACGTCGGACGCTTTCGTCATCGCTCGCCGCCGCAAGACGGTGCTCATCCGGCCCGAGGACAGTAATCGTCGAACTGGTTTCGGTGAGGCCGTAGGCATTCGTAAAATCGGTTTCAGGAAACAATTCCATCGCGCGCTGAATCACGGAGAGCGGCATTTTTCCACCACCGTATGAAAGCGACTGAAGGTGCGGCATATCGGCGTTGGTCGCGTCACCAAGCTCATCGACAATACGCGAGAGCATGGTCGGTACCACAAAAGCCGTCGTGATCTTTTCGTCGCGCGCCAATTGAACCCATTTATCGGCACTGAAGTTCGCAAGTTGCACGACTCTTCGACCCGAATAAACCGAGCTTAAGACAGCGGCTATCCCAGCAATATGGTAGGGCGGAACGCACACGAGAGCCGCCTCTTCCTCGTCAGCTCCCATAAACTCCACAGATCCAAGAATGTACGATACCAAGTGTTTCTGTCGCAATACGGCAGCCTTTGGCGCTCCTGTTGTTCCACTCGTGAAGAGCAAAACGGCGGTATCATCAGGGTCCATCGACCACGCTTCCGTCGTTTCACCGGTTTCGCGAGCCAGTGCGACAAAATCTGAACGAGACGATACGTCGACCCCCTCCCGACCGTCGAACCCGGCAACTCTTTCCGGTTCCGTCACCAAGTACGCGGGAGTGATCCGATCAAGAAGGCTCTCGATCTCTGGATCAGTCAGGCGATAGTTAAGAGGGACATAGGGGATACCAGCCCACCCGCTCGCAAATAACCCGATGGGGATTCCGATATTGGAGACATCCAACATCGCAAACCGCTCGGCATTAGTAGCTCGTAGGATCGCGGCCATGTTGCCGGCGGCATCAAAGAGCTCTTGATAACTAACGGATGCGCCGATCTCTGGATCAACAAACGCCACACGTTCGGGGCAACCCGATGCGGCCATCTCCAACAGCATCATGATGTTCATGTCCGGTCCCTCTCCCTCTCTTCACCGTACTTTCGAAGCCACTTCGATTGGACCTTTACGAATGAATGGCCGCGACGTCTGCTAGTCTGTCTTCGGCAACTTCTTCGCATCCTTGACCTTCAGCACTTCGCCGCCAGCCGATAGCGAACCGTCACCAGGTTTGACACACAAAAGTTCGAGGCCTCCGTCTTCGTTAACGTAACGCTTGCCCAACGCCGTTCCTTCTGCATAGTCGGCATCGACACTGCCCCCGGCATTGCCTTCTCCATCCGTCATTGTCGCACCACCACACTGCAACTCGATGTCCTCATCTGGCGCCGCAATGACCATAATTTCTGTTGCACAGACCGTACTTTTTAACCGTTGACCTGCCGATAAGGCTGCCATCTCATCTACCCCTATCCGTCGCTTGACCCGAGATTGTACAAAATCAATTGTCTCCGAGCAGCGCAATCAACATCGCTTGTTTCTCGGCTTCGGAGTGATTACGCACGCTTTCGATTTCCGCCGCGTCAAAACCTAGCGCGGCCATCACCTCATCGGTATGTTCCCCCAACGGCGGAGGAGGGCCGGGCGGACTGGTGGGAGTCTCACTGAATGCCATAAGCGTCCCTACCGTCGACGTTTTTCCTGAACTAGGCAGATCGATGTCGACCACGTAGTCGTTAGCAATATTTTGTGGATCTGTACGAACTTCTTCGTGATTCCGAACCCGCTCCCAGATGATCTCCGGTTGGTCCGAGAAAAACACCTCCCACTCGTCCATCGTGTGTCGCGCCATCGCCGTCTTCATAAGATCCCTAATCTCGACCAATCCATCATCGGATCCTGCAACTCCGATTCGCTTACCTGGGGTATCCCACTGTTCAAGAAGTAACGCCTCCGGCATGTCGACGAACAACCAGAAAGCGGTCCACGACTCGTCGGTCATCGCTGCTACGTACATAATGGGCACATGGTCTTGCGTCATGTACACGCCGTAGGGCGCTTTGAGGTTGGGATGATGCGATCCTTCTCGCGTGAGCGGTACGCCGGTCATGAACGAATGCTGCAACTCCCACATCTGCAACCACAATTGTGCGCCTAACGAAGATGTTTGAACGAGCTGTCCGCGTCCCTTAGTCTCCCGCGCGAACAAAGCCGTGACACAGGCGAGCGCCGTCTGCATGGCCCCCGCATGATCGGCAATTGCAGCTCCCGGCGGCATAGGAACTTCGCCGGTCGACCCCGAAAGTCCAGTGATCCCACCTCGCGCCTGTGCCGCGCCATCCAGCATCGCCTTGTCCGCTTCGGAACCTTTGGGGCCAAACCCATTCACATGCCCAACCACCAATCTTGGATGTCGCTTTGTAACCGCTTCCAGCTCAAGGCCGATCCGCGCCAACGCAGATGCCCGGTAATTGCTTACAAACACATCCGCGCTCGCCAGCAGACGCTCCATGACCTTCCGCCCCAATTCGCTTTTTAAGTCAACCGAGACCGAGCGTTTACCCTTGTTCATCGCCACGAATTGAGAACCGTAAGCGTCCGCGGCTAAAGTATTGTTGACTCCCCGGTGGTATCGACTCGCATCACCCATCGGCGGCTCAACCTTGATGACGTCGGCTCCCATGGCACTGAAGAAAAAACCCACGGCTGGACCTTGAATCGCCACAGCAAGTTCTACGACACGCATTCCCTCCAGCGGACCCGGCATTCGTACACCCCCATAAATTCGATCGCTGAGTGTATGATTTATTGCCTATGACGAGTCAAGCTGTTCAATACATGGCGCGTACGCGCGCGTATTACGAAGCTCAAGGATTTGAGATCCCATACACGTGGGCACAATTTGACGATATTCCGTTTGCACCACTCGCTCGACCACTTCGAGAGTCCACTGTCGCGCTAATCACCACGGCAGCGCTCTATGATCGCCACGCTGACGACGTTCGCGAAGTCGCGTCACAGACGACGTCGGAAATACCCGCAAAGCTCTACGCCAACGACCTTTCCTGGGACAGGCAAGCCACACACTTAAACGATCTTGGTTCGTACTTCCCGATAAAAATGCTGGAACAATTGGAGCGAGAGGATCGGATCGGTTCGATCTGCACAAATTTCTATTGCGCGCCAACCGAATACAGTCATCGCCGAACGATGGAAGTGGACGCCCCCGAAATCCTTGATCGGTGTCGCCAAGACAATGCCGATATCGCGCTTCTGGTGCCGTTGTGACCCGTCTGCCATCAAACCGTGTGTTTGATAGCGCGGCATCTTGAAGCCAGTGGAATTCCAACCATCATTCTAGGCTCTGCCCGAGACATCGTTGAACATTGCGGCGTACCCCGGTTCCTATTCACGGATTTTCCTCTTGGCAACCCATGCGGTAAGCCTTATGACCTTCCGATGCAGCGCTCCATCGTGTCGCACTGCTTCGATGTGCTCGAAGATGCTAGCAGGCCAGGTTCAACCGTCGTCAGTCCAATCCAGTGGGACAATGACCAATCCTGGCGCGATCGCTACCTGGAGGTGCGCGACGAAGATCAAGCGAAGCTTCGACTCAAAGGCGAGGAAAGGAAAGCGGAGAGGAAAGCTCTGAAGGCCGCGGGAAGAGTCAGGCCCGAATAGTGCCTTACAAAAGATGCGCCACCGCGTCTCGTTCTTCGATTAATTCATTCTCTGTAGCCATCATTTTTTGCCGGCTGAAATCATTAATCGGGCGATCCTGCACAATGCACCAGTCACCGTTTTCACAGGTGACGGGAAAAGAGTAAATCAAACCCTCCTGAACGCCATAACTTCCGTCGCTGACGACGGCCATGCTTACGACTTCGCTTGTTCCTAGCATCCAGTCGTGCACGTGATCGATAGCGGCGTTGGCTGCCGACGCCGCACTCGACGCACCCCTCGCCCCGATGATGGCAGCGCCACGCTGCTGAATCGTCGGTATGAAATCGTTTTCATACCAATCCATATCCACAAGTTCCATTGCTGATGTTTCCCGCACCGTGGCCGAATGCAAATCGGGGTACATGGTCGCCGAATGATTACCCCAGACCGTCAAACCCTTGATTTCGTCGACCCGATCAGCGGTTCGCGACGCAAGCTGAGCGATAGCTCGGTTATGGTCAAGGCGCGTCATCGCGGTGAAGTTCTTGGGATCGAGATCGGGCGCGTTTCGTTGGGCAATGAGACAATTCGTATTTGCTGGATTTCCTACCACCAGTACCTTCACGGTTCGCGATGCTCGGTCATTGAGCGCTTTGCCTTGTACGCTAAAAATCGCCGCGTTGGCTTCGAGTAGTTCCTTGCGTTCCATGCCCGGACCCCTTGGTCGCGAACCAACGAGCAACCCTATATCAGTGTCCCGAAACGCGACTTCAGGGTCATCCGAGATTTCAATGGCGTGCAACAAAGGGAACGCGCAATCGTCAAGTTCCATTACGACGCCTTCAAGCGCATCCATTGCCGGAGGAATCTCGAGAAGTTGCAGTACGACCGGTTGTTTCGCGCCAAGCATTGCACCCGACGCTATCCTAAACACCAAGGCATAACCGATCTGGCCAGCGGCTCCGGTTACCGTAACGCGTAGTGGTTCGGTCATGTTCCATACCCCCCTATGACGGCGTCCCAAAAGGCGCTGGATTCTAACCTTGTTCCCGTAACAATGTGCATAACCCTCAGTCCGAGTATTCGTGATACCAGACCTGCTGCTCTCGTAGCTCAAGAGCTTTCGTCACAAACGGGACAACGTCTTCGGGCAATTTTTCGGTTGGAAACCAACCAATTTCTGAACACTTTGCCGGTTCCCCGATCTCAGCCACACCATTCCATTCGTGGGCCTCAAAGATGAAGTCAACACCATTCAAGAACGGCATAACGATCAGTGGTTGCAATTCCTTTGTCTCAATACAAACCTCTTCTTTGCATTCCCGCATAGCGGCGTTTGAAATCGTTTCACCCGCTTGGACGTGTCCACCCGGAAGCCCTAGGTAGCCATCCATGAACCCGGTGTCCTTGCGACGGAGTAACAACAGCCGATCCGCTTCATTAAAGATCAACGTGTGTACCACCACGGGAAACGTTTCTCTGCCCATGGCCCGGATGATGGCACGGGAGGGGTAAATTTTGTTTGGCCTTTGCGTGCATATCCCTAAACGGCGACGATCGAGTATGCCCCGAGATCACCTGGACGATTCGCTATACCGTTGCTCGGTTTAGCGCGATGATCAACACCGTTGCACCGAACCGGTACGCTTGATGACTCGTTCCCCTGTCGAACTCATCCGACGAATTGAAGAAGCCAAGCTAAACGCTTGGCCGCCTATCCAACAGGTTCTGTTCGATGGCTGGCTCTTGCGATTCTCTGGCAGTTACAGCAAACGCGGCAATGCCGTCGTCCCCCTCTACCCAGGAACGCAAAGGATGCTCCCAAAAATTCGTCATTGTGAGGATGCCTACACCCGCGAAGGTCTACCGACCCTATTCCAATTATCCGATGTCCCAGAATTGCGCAGTTTAGATCGGGCCTTAGCAGATTCTCGCTATAAACGAATTGATCCGTCCTTGGTCCTCACCGTCGGACGTGGCGGATTTCCAGCAACATCTGGTCGACAATTCGAGATGCTTGAGATCGACTCTTGGCTCAACGTGTATTGCCACCTATCCGGCATGCCGAAAACAGCCGCGAGGTTGCAGAAGCTCGTGTTGAAATCAATCCCTCACGATGCCATCTACGGCGCTATCAAGAGTAGCGCAGGACACGTTGCGTGCGGGCTCGCAGTGATCGACGACGAATTTATCGGTTTGTTCGATATTCTCACGCACCCCAATTACCGACGCCAAGGATACGCCCGACAGCTCATCTTAAATCTCTTGCATTGCGGGTCGGAGAAGGGAGCACACACCGGTTATTTGCAAGTCGCCAAGGACAATAAGCCAGCGCTTGCACTATACAAACACATCGGATTTCAATCGCTGTATCGATCTTGGTACCGCATCCGTCAAGGACTCGGAACCCGTTCGGTCGATTCCGCTTAACACTTGATAACACTATTTATTTTTGAGAACGTCCCTAGTCCCCCGCGCACCTGTGGCAGCCCGAGGATGGGGGTGGAAGGACTCTCAAATAAGTTTTGCGGGCGAGTGCAATAACCGGGTAAGTCGGCCAGGTGCTGCTCGCCTTAGTGGAGGCAAAAAAGCAGCGCATGAAGGAGCTTTCGCGACAGCTTACGCTCGGTATGCCCGCGCGGCGTGGTCTTTACGACCCAGCGCTCGAAAAAGACGCCTGCGGCGTTGGATTTATATGTGACATTAAGGGCCGTCCGAGCCGCGCAATCATGGATGACGCTAACAACATGAATTGCTGCATGGTCCATCGCGGCGGTTTGGGTTACGAGAAAAACACAGGGGATGGAGCGGGCATTCTTACGGGCTTGCCCACCGAGTTTCTGCGGCGTGTCGCTCGCGATGAGTTAGACACGGAGCTACCCCAGGAAGGTGCATTTGGGGCAGGCGTCGTATTCCTGCCACGCGATCCAGACGAGCAGGCGCACTGCAAGCGTGTTTTTGAATCGACCATTGAAGAGGCCGGTCAACGCCTTATTGGATGGAGAAAACTGCCGATCCAGGCGGACAAGGCCGATATCGGTGATGCGGCTCGAGCAGCCATGCCGGCCATGGAACAGGTCTTTATCGCATCAAATAATGGGCTTGAGGGAGATGCACTCGAGCGCAAACTGTACTTGATCCGCAAGCACGCGACCCACCAATTACGTTCAGACGAAGAGCTCGTCGAACGATCGTTATTTTACGTTTGCAGTCTTTCGACCAAAGTCATCATCTACAAAGGCATGCTGACGCCTCACCAACTTTATGACTTCTTTCCTGATCTCGGAGATAACGATTACCAAACGCATCTGGCCATGGTTCATTCACGTTTTTCTACGAACACGTTTCCCTCCTGGGATCGAGCCCAACCCAACCGATTCATGAGCCATAACGGCGAAATTAATACATTGCTCGGCAACAAGAACTGGATGAATGCTCGCGAAGGAACGTTGCAATCCGACCTGTTTGGTGGCGATCTAGAAAAGCTCTTCCCCATCGTTGAACCTGATTGTTCGGATTCCGGGACGTTCGATAACGTTCTTGAGTTCTTGCGCCTCACCGGCCGGACGCTCCAAGAATCCGTCCTCATGATGATCCCAGAGGCGTGGCAGCAACATACCGACATGTCCGCGGAGAAAAGAGCGTTCTACGAGTACAACTCTTGTTTGCTGGAGCCATGGGATGGTCCCGCCTCAATCGCTTTTACTGACGGCACCTATATCGGAGCGGTCCTCGACCGAAATGGCTTACGACCTTCGCGCTATTACATCACCGATGACGACAAATGCATCATGGCGTCGGAGGTCGGCGTGGTTGATATACCGCCCGAACGAGTGGTCGCAAAAGGACGGTTACAGCCCGGTCGGATTTTCCTGATCGATTTCGACGCCGGCCGCATGATCCCAGACGAAGAAATCAAATCGGACTGGGCTCAGCGTCAGCCGTACGGCGAATGGCTCGCAAGTGAACGTATCGAGTTGAATGATCTTGCTTCAGATCAAACGGTAGCTGGACTCGACTACGATTCCTTGTTGGCGCGTTCCCAGGCATTCGGGTACACGGTCGAAACACTCCAATTCATGTTACTTCCCATGGTTCGAGAACTGAGGGACCCGCTGGGTTCCATGGGCAACGACGCGGCATTAGCTGTTATGTCCGATAAGCCCCGCATGCTTTACGACTATTTCAAACAGTTGTTCGCACAGGTCACCAATCCGGCCGTTGATTCAATCCGCGAAGAAGTGATCATGGCCTTGGAATGCTATATCGGACCCGAGTCGAACTTGCTCACCACAACACCTCAACACGCACATCGCCTTCGTATTCCGCACCCCGTCCTGTCGAATGAAGAGCTCGCGTTACTGAAACACATCGACCATCGCGGTTGGACGGCTAAATCTATCGATATCACATTCCCTAGTGGATCTGGTCGAGACGGTTTATTGACCGCCCTGGATCGTGTCGCTTCCGAAGCAATCGACGCCATCAACGACGGATTCAAACTCATCGTGTTGTCTGATCGTGCAGCCGACAATTTTCACGTTGCCATAAGCGCTCTCCTTGCGGTGGGCACTGTGCACCAGCATCTCGTGCATCATCATGCACGAACGCGCATTGGTATCGTTCTGGAGACCGGGGAGGCACGAGAAGTCCATCACCATTGTTTATTAGTTGGTTACGGTGTTGACGCCATTAACCCTTATTTGGCCTTCGAGTCGTTATGGCAGGCGCGTCGGGATGGGTATCTTCAAGATGCAGCTCACATCAAAGACGACGATGACGTTGTCGAGTCTTATAAGAAGGCGGCCGGCAAGGGCTTGCTAAAGGTCATGGCGAAGATGGGTATATCAACTCTACACTCTTACAAAGGCGCTCAGATCTTTGAAGCCGTCGGACTCGCCGAGGAAGTCATCGATCGAGCCTTTACCGGGACGGCAAGCCGTGTCGAAGGTGCAGGGTTTGACGTGCTCGCAGAGGAAATGCAACGACGCCATGCAATCGGCTACCCGGACCAGGATGCGGTTGCGGAGCCAGTCCTGCCCAACCCCGGCGACTTTCATTGGCGCCTCGGAGGCGACCGCCACATGTGGGATCCCGAGGCGGTGGCCGACCTTCAATCTGCCGCGCGAACAAATAATGAAGAGGCTTATTGGCGCTTTGCCGACCACGTTAACAACACCAACACCAGAGAGTCGAACCTTCGGGGTCTCTTGCGTTTCAAGACGCCCTCTTCCGGCGCTATTCCCATCGAAAAAGTGGAGCCGGAGACGGAGATCATCCGGCGCTTTGCCACAGGCGCAATGAGTTTTGGATCAATCTCGGCCGAAGCGCATGAATCGCTAGCGATCGCGATGAATCGAGTCGGTGGCAAGTCCAATACCGGAGAGGGAGGTGAAGATCCAGATCGCTTTCTCCCCTTGGAGAACGGCGATTCCAAGCGATCCGCGATTAAGCAAGTCGCCAGCGGTCGTTTCGGCGTCACGGCAAACTATTTAGCTAATTCTGACGAACTTCAAATCAAAATTATCCAAGGTGCAAAACCTGGAGAGGGAGGCGAATTACCTGGTCGCAAGGTGGACGATTACATCGCGAATATCAGGCACTCAACGCCCGGTGTCGGGTTGATCAGCCCTCCGCCCCATCACGACATTTATTCCATTGAAGACATTGCCCAGCTTATACACGACCTCAAGAATGCCAATCCATCTGCACGCATCAGCGTCAAATTGGGTGCGGCCATTGGTGTCGGTGCAGTCGCGGCCGGGGTTACTAAAGCGCGTAGCGACCACCTCGTCATCGCAGGTGACACCGGTGGTACGGGCGCATCGGCTTTGACATCCATCAAGCATGCAGGCGTACCGTGGGAGCTTGGCATTGCTGAAGCTCATCAAACGCTGGTGATGAACAATTTACGTTCACGGGTCGTGCTCCAGACCGATGGACAGTTGAAAACCGGACGAGACGTGGCCATCGCTATCTGCCTGGGCGCCGAGGAATTCGGTTTCGCTACGGCCCCATTAGTCGCGCTCGGATGCATCATGATGCGCAAATGCCATTTAAATACCTGTCCCGTCGGAATTGCGACTCAAGACCCGGAACTCCGCAAGAAACTGTCTCTTATACACATCTGACGCTGCCGACGAATAGAGAGGTGTAGATCTCGGTGGTCGCCGTATCATT
>CAXDSX010000026.1:0-17527 GCA_963992075.1 uncultured Pseudomonadales bacterium
GATACGGCGACCACCGAGATCTACACCTCTCTATTCGTCGGCAGCGTCAGATGTGTATAAGAGACAGATTTATAAGGAGAGCCCTTCAAACATGAGAGTCGCAACTGGACCTTCGGACACTGATACCTGATGATTCCAATCGCCGTAGCGTGATCGCTCATCATACCTTCAACTTGATGTTTGCTTCAGCGGGAAACAAATCATGAGAATACGCATCAACACCCCTGCAACACTATGTACCTAACGCCCTTCCTCTTTGTCCAATCCACCCTATGAAAAAGTTCCTTGAAGCTCTCCCGGGCTTAGTTTTCGCCGCCCTTTACTTCGGTAACTGGGCGGTCTTCGGCAACTGGGATATTTACTTGGCAACCAAAGGGTTAATGATCAGCGCCTGCATACAAGTGTTCGTCATGAAACTGTACGGATGGAAAATTTCCGCAATGATCGGACTTTTTTTTTGGCTCGCGATGATTTTTGGCGGTATGACCCTAATCTTTCAAAACGTCGTTTTCATCCAATGGAAACCCACCATCTTTCATTGGGGCGCTGCAACAGCACTTTTGGGGAGTCGATTGATCGGGGATGGTCGCTACATTGGCGACGTACTCGGGAGATTTCTCGCGCTCGACTTACCTGATCGCGCATGGAAGCATCTCACCTGGGGATGGGCAACCGGTTGGTTCGCGATGGGCGCCGCGAATCTCTATGTCGCTTATCAATTCTCGGAACAAGTATGGATGGCGTATAAGCCAATCGCAGGTTTTGTTTTCACCTTCGTTTTAGTGTTTTTGAGTTACGTCTACCTGTACCGCAGTCACCAATTACCACGCGATGCAGGTCCTGAATCGGATAGCAATGAACCCAGGTCGAGCAGCTAACAAATGCCTTCAATAAACGTCACTGCATCGTCAATCTGAGGTGATTGGTTGAGGAACAATCATTGACAGCGCTGTCAGTTAACGTGAATAAGATTGCGTGGCTTAGGAATGCTAGGGATGGTTCCCGTCCTGATCTTTGCGATATGACCAGGCTCATTATAAGTGCGGGAGCAAACGGAATTACGATTCACCCCCGACCGGACCAACGTCACATTAGGTCCCAAGATGTGTTCGATCTAAGCGCCATCGTGTCTGCTGTCGACGGAGTGGAGTTCAATGTCGAGGGCAACCCAACAGCGGGGCCAACGGGAGACGGATATCCGGGGTTTCCCCAACTTATCGAGGCAGTTAAACCGGATCAATGCACACTCGTGCCGGATGCCGAACATCAGCTTACGTCAGACCACGGTTGGGACCTCTCTGAAGCCACTGCCTTCGATCGTGTTTCATCGGCAATCTCTATGTCTCATGACCTCGGCGTAAGAGTCAGTTTATTCATCGATCCGATTCCTGACCAAATTTCGAGGGCTCGGGACGCAGGCGCGGATCGAATAGAACTATATACGGGCCCGTATGCAGACGCTGCAGCAAAATACGGGCTTGAATCGAAGGAGGCCCGCGAGTATTGGGAGTTATACCGGGACGCCGTAATTCACGCCAAAGAGCAAGACTTGGGGATAAACGCTGGACACGATCTGAACCTATACAACCTTACCCGGTTCTGTTCGATCGGAAGTATTGATGAGGTTTCGATCGGTCATGCGCTCATTGCTGACGCGCTCGAGCTAGGACTAAAGGTAACGATGCAACGCTATCTTGACGCATTGAGTACCGGCGCGTTGTTGGGTCGATAACTGCGTCCTAAAACGCGAGCAAATCGGATTCCTTTTCCGCCAAGATTCTTTCGACTTCTTCAACACGAGCATCTGTTATTTTCTGTAGCTGCTCTTCCGCTCGGCGTCCTTCATCCTCTGTCGATTCTTTTTCCCGAACAAGTTCGCGGACATCGGCAATCGCGTCGCGTCGTACATTTCGAATGGCTACACGAGCATTTTCCGCATCACTTTTCGCGTGTCGGATCAAGTCACGGCGGTTTTCCTCGGTCAACGGAGGTAGCGGCAGGCGAATCGCTTCACCCGTGCCCGTTGGCGTTAAGCCCAGATCACTTTTTAAAATTGCTTTTTCAATGTTCGGGACGATAGATTTTTCCCAAGGCGTGATAACGAGTGTCCTTGCTTCCTCAACAGTAATAGATGCAACCTGATTTATAGGAGTCGAATTCCCGTAATACTCAACTTCTATCGCATCAAGTAATGAAGGTGTTGCACGACCCGTGCGAATTCTGGCGAACGCGCTTCGTAGCGACGTTACTGATTTGACCATACGCTCGCTAGCGTCCTGTTTGATTTCGTCAAGCATCCCACACCTGTTCCTGACCTAAATCGTTGTGTCGACGTTCTCACCATGCACGATCTTGGTCAATCCCGGCGCTTCTCGCGGCACCAAATATTTCCCCGGCAACCTTAACTAGAACTCGTTAGAGCACCACTAAGCGTCACTCCGACTCCACAGGGTCAAATCTAGTCAAGTTGAGCTGCCACCTCCGCGGCAAAATCTTCATCCTTCTTTTCAATACCTTCGCCAACCTCAAAACGAATAAAGCGCCGACACTGTGCGTTAGCTTGTTTGAGGAGATCTCCTACTTTGTTGCTTGGCTCTCGGACGAACGCTTGGTCCAGAAGGCTCGATTCGGCAACGAATTTCTGTAATCTTCCATCGACCATTTTATTAATGACCGATTCGGGTTTGCCACTTTCGAGCGCTTGCGCTTCATATATTTTGCGTTCCGCCCGCAGTACGTGTTCAGGCATCTGATCATTCGATACCACCATCGGACTCATCGCCGCGACGTGCATCGCAATTTCCCTTCCTAGTAAATCGTCCGCGCCGCGAGTTTCAACCAGCGCACCAAGCTTATCGTTGGCGTGCAGATAACCACCCACTTCACCGCCCTGACTGATAAAACGAACCGCTCGCCGGACCGAGACATTTTCCCCAATTATTTGTACAAGCTGTTCGCGAGCCTCTTCAAGCCCCTCCATCCGGCCTTCCCCATGCTCTAAAACCCAATCGACTGCCGTGTTAGCGAACTCAACAAACCGTTCGTTGCGCGCAGCAAAGTCCGTTTCCGAATTAACTTCAACCATCGCACCCGAATCACCACTCTCTGAGACGCGCATGGCAAGCAACCCCTCAGCCGCCGTCCGGTCCGCCTTCTTAGCGGCTTTCACCGCGCTTTGCTTGCGTATGATCTCGATCGCTTTTTCAATATCGTCGCCCGCGTCGTCAAGCGCTTTCTTGCAATCTCCGAAGCCGACCCCAGTACGAGACCTGACTTCTTTGATTTTAGACATGTCCGACAATCTCAGGGCTCCTTATCCGTCGCTAACGAGTTCTCTCTCAACTCATCACCGCCACTCGCTTCCGGTTGGGGTTCGGCTACTGTTTCCGTTTCTTGGTTTAGCTCAACTGACTCCGGATCGTCTATCCCTACTGCAGGGGCGTCTTCGATCGCCTTGTCAGGTTCCTCGTTCGCTTCAACCTCGACAAATTCATCAATGCTTACATCTTCAGACCCTTGGTTCTTACCCTCTAAAATGGCATCGGCGACCGCCGTAACGTACAACCTGACGGCGCGAATCGCATCGTCATTGCCGGGGATCACGTAATCGACACCTTCCGGATCACTATTGGTATCAACCACTCCAACTACGGGAATCGCGAGCTTGTTTGCCTCGCTGATCGCGATTCGCTCGAACTCTACGTCGACTACAAACAACGCATCGGGAAGCCCACCCATCTCTTTAATGCCCCCAAGACTGCGTTCGAGCTTCGCCATCAACCGGCGTTTCTGCAGCGCTTCCTTCTTGGTAAGAAGCTCTAGCGTTCCCGCTTCAGCCTGTTCCTCTAGATCCGTCAAACGCCGTATCGATTGTCTGATGGTCTTGTAGTTCGTGAGCATTCCGCCAAGCCAACGTTGATCTACGTACGGCATTCCGACCCGCTCTGCCTGCTCACGTATCACTTTTGCCGCCGCTCGTTTCGTGCCCACGAAAAGGATCTTCTTTTTCCTCGCAGCCAGCGAACGCACATATGCCAGCGACTCCTCCAGTGCTGGCATAGTCCGTTCTAGATTAATCACGTGGATACTGTTCCGGGACCCAAAAATGTACGGCGACATTTTTGGATTCCAATAGCGTGTCTGATGACCGAAGTGCACACCGGCCGCCAGCATGTCTCGCATCGTAATTTCAGCCATTACGTTGTCCTTGGGTTGTTGACGCATAATGCGCACAAACCGCACGAGACGCTGAATCCGCCCATGCCAAAGGTTGAAGCAAAGGCCACCCGCAACGTCGTTATTACCGCACGGCACTCAATTTCGCCAAACCGAAACAGCGCTGCACGCTGTCCTTTATGGCGGGGCGCGCTTTATACCATAATTCCCGCTAACCAACCCAAGCCATTGCGGAAAAGAACATGACCGTGCGTCTTCGAACCAGAGACGAAATCGAAAAAATGCGAACCGCAGGTCGACTAGCTGCGCGGGTGCTCGAGATGATAGGAGAACACGTAAACCCAGGAGTGACCACGGAGGAGCTCGATCAGCGATGCCACAATTTCATCGTCAATGACCTCGCGTGTATACCCGCGCCTCTGAATTATTCCAACGCTCCGGGTCAGCCACCGTTTCCGAAGTCAATCTGTACATCCGTCAACCATGTCGTCTGTCACGGCATTCCAACCGAACGAAAAACTCTGAAATTTGGCGACGTCGTCAATATCGACGTGACCGTTATAAAAGACGGATTTCACGGCGACACGAGCAAGATGTATTTCGTAGGGCAACCGAGTGTACTCGCGCAACGACTCGTCAAAATAACTCAAGAATGTTTATACCTTGGCATTCGGCAAGTTCGTCCAGGCGCACATCTCGGCGACATAGGACACGCGATCCAACAACACGCTGAGAACAATCGCTTCACCGTGGTAAGGGAATTCTGTGGTCACGGCATTGGTGACCGTTTTCATGACGAGCCTCAAGTTCTTCATTACGGTAGTCCAGGGGGCGGACTAGAAATTCAATCCGGAATGACCTTCACTATCGAGCCAATGATCAATGCCGGGAAACGTCACGTAAAACTTCTACCAGACCATTGGACGGTTGTTACCAAGGATCATCAACTATCCGCTCAGTGGGAGCACACCATCTTGGTCACGGACCGAGGAGCCGAAGTCATGACCCTACGTGATGAAGAAAAGGCAGCCTGACCCGCCACCGGTCGATGTGACCGGGCTCAAACGACGAATCTCGCAGGCAGAAGGCGTCTTAGCCAGACGATTCTGGGAGGGAGAGGAGGCTGAGACGCTTGTGCGGGAACGATCCGCTTTCATCGACGCGTTTCTGGCGGAAATATGGCAACACTGGTTCGAATACAAACAAGACGTCGCACTACTCGCGATCGGCGGATACGGCCGTGGTGAATTACACCCCAACTCTGATATCGACCTTCTCGTACTTGTCAAAAACAGTCGTCTAAAAGACTCTGCTATCGAGCACTTCGTTCGATTGCTCTGGGATTTGAAACTCGATATTGGGCACAGTGTCCGCACCATCAGCGAGTGCCGATCGGAAGCTTCAAAGAATGCGTCGGTAGTTACTTCTCTTTATGAACGTCGCTATCTCGCAGGGTCGCAGGCTCTTGTCTCGAAACTGAGCCGTTTTTTGGATCGAAAAAGTTTCTGGCCAAGTTCAAGCTTCTTTGAAGCTAAGCGCGCCGAGCAATCCGATCGGCACGCCCGATTCAACCACGTCGAGTACGACCTGGAGCCAAATATCAAGGGGTCACCAGGTGGATTGAGAGACATTCAAACGATCAGTTGGATCGCCCAGCGCCACTTGGGAACTTCCCGTTTGACGGAACTGATTCGATTGGGGTTTTTGACAAAACTCGAATGCGATTGGCTCGAGGAAGGTCGTCGATTTCTATGGAAGGTGCGTTTTGGACTGCACTTGTTGGCGGCGCGCGGGGAGGACCGATTGCTGTTTCATCACCAACGAGAACTTGCCAAACGACTAGGCTATGAGGATTCGGAGGGTATGCTCGCGGTCGAGATATTTATGAACGACTACTACCGCCATGTATTAGAACTTCGCGAAGTAAACGATATTCTGTTCCAGCACTTCGAAGAAGCAATCGCTCAATCGTCTCGCCTGCCAAAAATCGAATCCGTAAATCCAAGATTTCAAGTCCACAACGACTACATCGAAGTGACGTCTGAGGACGTATTCACGTTGCATCCACCTGCCCTGATTGAGATTTTCTTGATCATGGCAAACAGAACCGATATTGCCGGCGTGAGGGCGACGACAATTCGCCTTATACGTAGGCACTTAGATCTCATCGACAACGATTTTCGTCGAGATCCGGAGGTCACTAGTTTGTTCATTGCGCTGTTGCGAGCACCATATACGCTTGTCAGTCAGTTGACCCGAATGCGACGGTACGGCGTTTTAGGGCGCTATATACCCGAGTTCGGCAAGGTGATCGGTCAAATGCAGCACGACCTTTTTCATATATACACGGTCGACGCCCACACGATGATGGTGATCCGCAATATGCGGCGGTTTCACCAAGGAACGACTCGAGACGACTTTCCTGTCGCTTGGAGAACTGCAAACAATCTACCCAAGATCGAATTGTTATACATAGCCGGGCTATTTCATGACATCGGTAAAGGGCGTGGAGGCGATCATTCAGCCCTAGGGGCGATCGACGTAACCGAATTTTGCCAACGCCACAACTTACCGCCTACTGATATCGAACTGGTTGCTTGGCTTGTAAGCAACCACCTGGATATGTCGACGACTGCGCAGCGTAAAGACATTCATGACCCCGAAGTCGTGATCGAATTCGCCCAGAAAGTGGCGTCGGAGGAAAGACTCGATTATCTCTACACGCTGACCGTCGCAGATATTAACGCTACGAATCCCACGCTATGGAATAGCTGGCGTGCAACTCTGATGCGGCGTCTCTACTTTGAAACGAAAAAGGCACTACAGCGAGGCTTTTCCAATCCCGCGATGCGAACCGATTACATCAACGACCGTAAAGCGACCGCATATTCGATATTGGCCGAGCAAGGCATGGCAGCCCACAAAGCTGAACGCATCTGGAACGACCCTGGCCAAGACTTTTTCCTTCGGCACTCGGGCGTGCAAATTGCTCACATCACGAATCAGATTGCTAACCACGACGAAGAAAGCGGCCCCCTTATCGTCGTTTTAGACGTGGTTGGTGAAGTCAGTTCCGAAGGCGCGACGGAAATATTCTTACACTGTCGTAACCGCACACATCTCTTCGCCGACAGCGTAGTAACGCTCAATCACCTCGGCCTACACGTCGTCGATGCCAGTATTGCCACCAGCGCAAATGACTTTTGCTTCAACTCATACATCGTGCTGGAAGACGACGGAACGCCCGTCAGAAAGTCCGAGCGGAAACGCGAAGTTCACGAACGTCTGAGTGCCGCTCTCGTTCAAGAGACGAGGCCGCCAATCAGTCCTCCTAGGAAAATATCGCAACGCCTAAAACAATTCGTGACCCGGACCGACGTCATAATCACGAACCCCAGCGACAGTGTCGATTCGATTCTCCAGATCGTTTCCTCGGACCGGCAAGGATTGCTGTCAATGATTGGAAGTCTTTTCGTCGAACTCGATATCGTCGTACACCAGGCCCGCATCACAACGCTCGGTGAGCGGGTCGAAGACGTTTTTCACATCACCGACATAGAGGGCAACCGAATTTTGAACCGCGCTCGCATCAACCAAATTGTCTCCAGTTTGGAACAACGAATCGATTCCGAGGTAACCGAGGCAGTTGCATGAACCCCCACCTTGGACAGCTACTTCCGTATCCTTTCGAGCGCTTAAACCAACTCAAAAAGGGACTGAGGTCACGTGCAAAGGGTCCACACGTATCCTTGTCTCTCGGGGAACCGAAACATTCGCCACCCAATTTCGTACTAGAAACCCTTGCTGACAGAAGTATTCTCGAGTCGGGGTTGACAGCATATCCCGCGACGCGGGGAGATATAGAGATCCGCGCGTCCATCACAGAATGGTTGGCTCGACGATTCCGGATTCAAGCTGATCCAGACCGCCATGTTTTGCCCGTCAATGGAACTCGCGAAGCTCTATTTTCTTTCGGCCAAGCGATATTGAGTGGTGCTTCGAACAGCTGCACAGTCTTACCCAACCCGCTGTATCAAATTTACGAAGGCGCCGCGCTTCTTAGGGGGTCGACGCCCATCTACGTACCCAGTACCGATACACCGGACTTCGACATGGTGGACAAAAAAACTTGGGATCGCTGCGAACTCCTTTATATCTGTTCTCCCGGAAACCCTTCAGGAGCATTTATCGACAAGGACGTCCTGGGAACACTGATCGAACTTGCCCATAAACACGATTTCGTTATCGCCGCCGATGAGTGCTACTCGGAAATTTACTATCGCGAAAGTGAACCGCCCAAAGGCCTCCTCGAGGTGGCAACGGAACTCGGACTAAATGACTTTGATCATTGCGTGGTTTTTCACAGCCTCTCGAAGCGTTCCAATTGTCCGGGACTACGTTCCGGATTCGTCGCAGGGGATCCCAACATTATTGATCGATATTTCAAATACCGCACATATCACGGTTGCGCAATGCCTGCACACGTGCAACTCGTGAGTTCTCGTATTTGGCAAGACGAACAACATGTCGTGTCAAACCGCCAGGCCTACCGGGAAAAATTTGACGCGGTTAACCCAGTCCTTTCGCAAGTCTTCGACGCCGAAATCCCGCCCGGTTCTTTTTACTACTGGCTTCGATTGCAAGGCGACGACGAATCGTTCACAAGGGATCTTTTCGTCGCCGAGAACATCACGGTGTTGCCAGGCCAATACCTCGGGAGGGATTGGCAAGGGACAAATCCCGGTCGTGGTCGAATAAGAATAGCGCTGGTCGCGCCCATCACCGAGTGCGTTGATGCGGTTACAAGATTGACGCGTTTCGCTGCTGGCTATTACAGATGACCGAGGTATTCGATCTCACGTGCGACCTCATTAGCTGTCCCTCGGAAACTCCAGACGACGGAGGCTGTCAGCAACTCATAGCGGAAAGACTGAACACCGCGGGATTCAACATCGATCACGTTCCTTTCGGACCCGTCAGCAACCTGTGGGCGAGGATTGGAGACGACGAACCTCTCGTGGTCTTCGCTGGGCACACGGACGTCGTTCCCCCAGGTCCAATAACCCAGTGGGAATCACCGCCGTTTCAACCAACCGTCCACGGACAATACCTGTACGGCCGAGGCGCGGCCGACATGAAATCGAGCCTCGCAGCGATGGTCGTTGCGACGGAACGATTCTTGCTAGGACATCCCGACCATGCCGGATCCATAGGGTTCCTGATAACGAGCGACGAGGAAGGTGAAGCTCAAGAAGGAACCGTAAAAGTTATCGATTACCTGAACCAACGGGGTACTCAAATCGACATGTGCGTGGTCGGGGAACCGTCGTCTACCGAAAAAATCGGCGATGTCGTGAGGGTCGGCCGCCGAGGATCTCTCAATGGCCGGGTACGTTTTATTGGCGAACAAGGACATGTCGCCTATCCGGACCAAACGCGCAATCCAATCCATGCCGCGATCACCGCTCTAGCCCAACTCGTCACAAGGGTTTGGGATTCGGGCAACGAGCACTTCCCGCCCACCACCTTCCAAATATCCAACATGAGCGCCGGGACGGGGGCGGAAAACGTTATTCCGGGTGAACTCCACGCCAAGTTCAACTTTAGGTTCAACACAGAACAAAATAGCGAAGCTTTGAAAGAGATCGTGGAGAATCATTTACGCAAAATCGACCCTGGATTTAACATCACGATCGAATGGCGTTTGTCGGGACAACCTTTCTTGACCAAGAAGGGAAGGCTACTTGAGGCCGTGCAGGCCGCCATTCAGAATGCGGTGTCGCTAGAGCCTGATATGTCTACCTCCGGTGGAACATCTGACGGCCGATTTATAGCGCCCACAGGGGCGGAAGTGGTTGAGTTGGGTCCCGTCAACGCGTCCATTCATAAAATTAACGAACGCGTGCGTATTGATGATCTGGAACCCCTCGCAAGAATGTATGAACACATCCTATTCCGCCTGCTATGTTGAGATTTCGCCACCTTTTGCTCACTGGGTTGGTTTTTTTTCTTTCGTTCCTCGTTATCTTTCTGCCGGCAAGCTCAATACGTCTCGTGACTAATGGAATACCACCTTTAGACATATCGGCGACCCAGGGGAGCATTTGGCAGGGAAGTGGTCAGTTGCGGCTGAGCAAGCAGCACGTGGGTGTACTGCGGTGGTCCATTGAGCCGGTCCAGCTAGTTCTCGGCAAGCTCGACGTCGCCTGGGTGCTACAGGATCAAGATCACAACTTCGAAGGCAAAACGACGATGCAGTTGGGTGGAACTTCTTTCGCGTTCGACGGGTTAATAGAGCCTCAAACGATTAATCGAGTACTCGCACCGTACGAGATGCGTTTAACCGGCGCTCTTGAACTCAAATCGGTTAAAGCGACAGTCGAACGAAACGAAAGTCAGGTCGGTATTCAAGGAGATATCCGTTGGGATGGTGGGACAGTGCAGTACCGTATGGCGAATCAACGGCATCAACGTGAATTACCCGCGTTACTCGGAAAGCTCCAAACGACTGAGGGCGTCCCTTCGATCACCATTAGGTCGGAAACGGAAGACACACCGCTGTTGCGAGCGAGGCTCGACAACGAAGGTTGGGTCCACATAGGCATCACTAAACGATTTACGCGACTTGTTGGTCAGCCTTGGCAGGGCAACGAATCGGACGCCACTATCGTGATGGAGGTGTCGGAAAAACTTCTTTAAAATTGGACGCCCAATTCTCGGCCACCAACGGTGTTCGATTTCAGCCCCAAACTCATCGATAGAGCACGAAACGTCGTATTGATCGTATTGGTGTTGATGATTGCGTGGTCGCTACAAAAGTCAGTGCAATTTTTCCTTTTTCCACCTGAAGAAACATCCTCAAGACTCCCTAATAGCGTGAGTACAAATACTGCTCCGGACGTGGGTTCAATTGATCATGTAACGTCGCTAAACCTGTTTGGAGACGCCTCCCGAGCCCAATTCAGCTCCGCCACAGTGGCGACCGAATCGCTTGCCGAAACCAGACTCAACCTGGAACTCATCGGTGTATTCGCTGCGAGTACCGACAACCCGGAAGGCTCCGCCGCGTTGATTTCGGAAAAACGTGGGACTGCAAAACTATTTCGTCTTAAGGAACGTGTACCTGGTAATGCCAAGCTAGTCGAGGTCTTCGCAGATCGAGTCGTTCTAGAGCGGTCTGGAAAACGAGAGTTGCTGCGCTTTCCAACTACCAAAAGCAATTTCACACCGCAGGCAGAATCCGGAGGGGAACCGCTTGATTCAAGCGTGTCTCGCTCCCTATCGGCCACAGAGCGTTCGCGATTCACCAACATGCCCGCAAACTCAAGCCAAATCGAATCTGTTGCAGCGGACACGGCGACCGCGACCGGAAGCAATGCGCAGCAGTCAGTCCGACAGGTTATCGCTTCCTACCAGGGTCGACTCGAAAACGACGCGGAAGGTACACTCGCGAAATTAGGGATTAAACCTATCTCAACGGAAGTTGCAGGGGGGTATCGACTGGGCGGCTTAGCCTCGCATCCAGCGCTCAAGCAAACGGGACTTCAGCCAGGTGACATCTTGCTCTCGGTGAACAATCGTGCCATTGGTAACGTGGCAGAAGACAGGCTCGAATTTGAGAACGTGCTGGCCCAAGGATCGGCTCGTCTGGAGATAAAAAGAGGCAGCAGGAACTTTTTCATCACGGTTTCCCTCAAATAGAAAATATGCGAATACAACGTTTCCATTGGCTTGCATTGGTTGTCTGTTTACTGGCCTCACCATCGTGGTCGGACGCACAGACCTGGAAGATCAACCTCAAGAACGCGGATATCCGCGAGTTCATCACACAAGTTTCAACCATTACGGAGACAACATTTGTCGTCGACCCCAGGGTGAAAGGAAATGTAACCGTGGTCTCTGACCGAAAGCTAGACGCTGATGCAGTCTACGCGTTATTTCTCTCAGTCCTCAGAGTCCACGGTTTTGGCGCGTCACGCACTGGAGAAGTGGTCCGCATTGTGCAAAGTGCCACAGTAAAACAATCGGGGGCACCCGTTAACGACGACGGTGGGGCATTGTCCGAAGAAGTCGTGACGCGAGTGATCTCGGCGCGCAACGTTGCCGCAGCGGAACTTGTGAAGATTCTACGCCCACTGATCCCGCAATACGGCCACATTGCGGCTGTCGCCCAAGCGAACGTCGTCATCATCAGCGATCACGCCGACAATATCGGACGTTTACTAACAATCATTCGCCAAGTCGACGTTGCTGACGAAGATGAAGTTGTGGTGGTAGCTCTAGAACAAGCGTGGGTGGGAAGCGTAGTCGAAATCCTCGAGCAGGTTGCGCCCGATCAAATAGGGAAATCCGCCGACGGGCCTCAACGAGTTCTAGTGATCGGAAATGATAGAAACAACACCCTAGTCTTACGGGGTAAGAGCGCACCGATAGCCGAAGTACGTTCGTTGATCGAACAATTAGATCAACCAGCAACGTCATCCGGCTCAACCCGCGTTTTCCAGTTAAACCATGCCGATGCGACTCGAACGGCAGAAATCCTTAACGGAATCCTAGTACAACCGCGTGGCCGGGGAGACAACTCGCAACCAGAAAGTGTCAACATTCAAGCGGACACGTCACTAAACGCGATTGTTGTCAGGACCGATCCGGGAACAATCTTGGAAATCGAAGATATTTTGACCCAGCTCGATATTCGCAAGGCCCAAGTCCTGATTGAAGCTGCGATTGTCGAAATCTCCGTTGATCAATCGAGCGCCGTGGGAATCGAAGCCGGCGCCGCAGACGCTAGCGGTGAGTCGGTGCCCTTTGTAAGCACTACCCTTAACGGCATCATCTCCAGCGTATTAAGTAGCATTAGTGCAACCGCGGAGTCCGGAAAAATTGACCCCGTACAAGGAATAGCAAGCGTTGGTTCCCCTACTCTTGCGGTCGCCCGGCTCGATCCAGACGGTGTTTCATTTGGTGCCATTCTGAATGCGTTGGCCATTAATACATCGGCGGATCTCTTATCAACACCCAGCGTTCTTACGCTCGATAACGAACAAGCCAATATTCTCGCGGGGCAAACAGTGCCCTTTCGTACGGGCTCGTTTACATCAACCAACAACGGCGCTAGCAATCCCTTTACGACTATACAAAGAGAGGACGTTGGTATTGAGCTAACGGTGACGCCTCATATACACGACGACTCGTCCATTAGACTCGAAGTTTCCCAATCGGTGGAAAATGTCGTCAATACAGGGCTCGAAATCGGCGAGGCCGGATTTTCAGACGTTGTCACCAACAAGCGCAGTATCGAAACAACCATCCTAGCGGACGACCGTCAGACCATCGTACTCGGCGGCTTGATTCAAGACGACCTAAGAGAAACCCGGAAAAGAGTACCGTTGGTAGGATCCATTCCATTTCTTGGCCGCCTTTTCCAGAATCGATCTAAGAACCGGACCAAGCGTCATCTGTTGGTGTTCTTAAGGCCAACAATTCAACGAACTCGAGAAGAAATTGCAGATACAACGAATCGCAAGTACAAGGGCATATGGCAGGTACAGATTGAATCTCGCGAATCGGGAAGCGAAAACGAACCTCAAATCGAAGAGATATACGAAGGTCGGCGCGAATAGCGAGAACGCTCACCTATACCCAGGGTGATCAGTACGGAAAATCACCTCATTCCCATGTAGCCTCGTTATCCAGCAGGTGCGGCTAGAACCACAACCAAAGATGCGCAGCCACCAGATCTCCGCAAAACCCGCGGGTATGATTTACCGCATATCGCGCTCCGTGTTGGCGCGACTAGTCAAACCAAACCTCGTTGGGACGACAAATTTTGAAGACCCAGACGTGTTGTATGTCTTACCCCAACGATCGCTCGCAGACCTTCTCCTCCTCGATCTTGCTTGCGAAAAAACGTCGTCGCCAGGACCTTTACTACCACTCTTCAAGCCAAACGAGGCCAGACGATTTTTCTTTTTGAACCGGGGGACCGGGTTCTTCAGGAAAAATACCATGCGGGACTATTCGGGACGCATGCTGCGAATTGATCGAGCCCATGCACAGGACCCCGAGCTACGGCTCACGGTTGTCCCCGTCTCGATTTATTGGGGACGCGCCGCGAATAAAGACCGTTCACTCATTCGTTCGTTGGTGTCTGACGAATGGTTGATCTCCGCCAGGCTGCGCCGCCTGCTCGGGCTACTCTTCAATCGCTCCGACATTTTGGTCCGATTCGGAACGTCTCTACCTTGGCCACGAGGGCCTTCTTCGCACAATCAAGGCAATAGTAACGTTCGCAAGTTAGCTCGAATACTTCGGGTCCACTTTCGAAACGAAAGGAGAGCTGTTCTAGGACCCGACCTTTCAAATCGTCGTTCTTTGGTCGCAAAAATCGTCGCCAGCCCTTCTGTACAAGACGCTATAGAGTCTGCGGACGGCGACTGGAAAACGCTCGAAGCGGAAGCTCGCCGCGATGCTTTCGCGATAGGTTCCAACATGTCGTATCCAACCATCAGAGTATTAGAGGGTCTCCTCAGCTGGTTCTGGCACCGTATTTACGATGGCGTGGATGTTCAGGGATTCGAACGGCTTGAGCAGATGGCCCACACCCACACGCTCATTTACACACCTTGCCATCGGTCACACGTGGATTATCTCGTCCTATCACATGCCCTTTTTGGCCTAGGGTTGATGCTTCCGCACATTGCCGCCGGCGATAATTTGAATATGCCTGTGATAGGAAAGTTGCTTCGACGTGGAGGCGCTTTCTTCATGCGTCGCTCGTTTCGCAATGATCCAATTTACCGTGCCGTCATACGCGAATACCTCAATGAGGTTTTTTCGCGTGGACATTCCGTCGAATATTTCATCGAAGGAGGTCGAAGCCGGACCGGGAGGATGTTACCTCCTCAACTCGGCATGCTAGGTATGACGCTTGCAAGCCACGCGCTGGGCTTACCACGACCTGTAGCTATCGTCCCGGTCTATTTCAGTTACGAGAAACTGATCGAGGCCAACGCTTATGTGTCCGAGTTGCGAGGCCAGAGCAAGCGACGCGAAAATATGGCAGACGTGTTCCGGAATTTGCGTTTGATCAAACAGAATTTCGGTCGCGTGACGCTTCGATTTGGAGTCCCCATCGACCTAGCGTCATTCGTCGATAATTTCAATCCCAAACAAATCCACGCATCGCCTCCCACAACCGCGGCCGAATCCCTTGGCCACGAAATACTCTGCGCAGTCAATGATTCAGCGCACGTTAACCCGGTAAACCTCGTCGCGTTAACGACCCTGTCGATGCCTCGCTTCACGATCGATGAAGGCGTTTTGATTCGGCATATGGATTACTTAAAAAAATTGATCACTTGCAACGGAGAAAGCCATAACTTTAGCGTTACAGATCTGTCACCAACGCAGATAGTCCGACACGTCGAACGTTTGGGCATGCTGCAACATGAAAAAGACGAAGACGAACGATTACTAGGACACGACCCAGCGAACGCCATTTTGATGACTTGGTATCGAAACAACGTCCTACATGTTATCGCGCCATCGGCGATGATTGCGTGCTTGCTAGCCAATCGCAGATTGCCCATCAAACTTGATGCGCTGGAACGTCTCGTACAAACGGTACTCCCATACATTGAGGCGGAGCTTTCGTTTCGATCAGGACCAGACGAGACGAGACGATGCTTACTGGAACTTGAAATGCTTGGTCTTTTACACAACACCGGCGACGCAGTCACTCCTCCGGCAAAGAACGCCGAGAGTCGACTCCATCTTCAACTCCTGGCGAATGCACTCATGCCGACCCTCGAACGCTTGTACATTGCGATCGCCCTGCTCAACGAGGCCGGAAACTCCGTATACACGCGCCGTACGTTGGTTGAAACGGCTTCACGAACCGCGCGTCGCTTCTCGTTGTTGTACGGGACGAACGCACCTGAGTTTTTCGATCCGGCACCCTTTCGCGGATTAGTCCAAACACTCGAAAAACGTGGGGTCGTGCGTTCAGATAAGGGCGGATACCTGTACTTCGATGCATCGATCAGCGAGCTCGTTCGAGCATCTCATCACATCATCAAACCAGAATTACAGCATTCCATTCCATCCTCGCCTCTGACCGAGCGTGACGCTTAGTTTCGGTCGGTTCGATAAACGTCGAAGCGCACGGTCCGGGCTCTAATTTGCCAATCAGGAGCGCCGATTATTGGCGGCTCCTTTTTTCTGTTCTTAACAACCACGCGCTGGTTGGCACGTTCGAAAGAGCGCTCAACGATCTCTCTAGCATCCGATGGCTCCGCCAGATCCGCCAGTACTTGGACGGCATGAGAAGGTAGCGCCGTCTTGGGGTGCGGAGGGAACATGGGGTCGACATAAACAACGTCCCAGCTCTGCCCCGTGTTCGTCAACAGCTCACAAACGTCACCGCGCAAACACTGAGGCGGGGAGGGCTTAAAACGTCTTATGCGATCGTAAAGCATTGCAAAAACTAGCGGTTGCAACTCACAACAGGTGACTAGACAACCGAGAGTCGCGAGGGTAAGGCCGTCTGTCCCCCAGCCGGCAAAAGCGTCAAGAACTGTCGTACCTTCGCGTACACCGCACGCCTTCGCTAACGGGGAACGGCGTCCAGATAAAGAACGCCTCCGGACATCGTCAAGCGACAAACGCACCGATGGCCTGAATGGGTGTCGAAGGGTCAAATCAGAGTCCCCCAAGAATAGATGCCAGTCATCGGGCGCTTGATTCTTGGGAGCAGCGGTATAACCGATCATCGAGGCAAAATCTCGTGCACGCGCTTCTGCACGGTCAAAATAGACGATCGATTCCTGATTAACCAAACCAACAACCTCGCTACTAGTTTCGTTGAGTACACACGGCTGACAGCGAGTTGGCCTATCGACTCGAAAAAATCTGCGGGGTCACACGCGCTCCGTAGCGCGCCATGGCGTGTCTCCCGCGACGTATACCGGCAGTCCGCGCTCCGCATTTGTCCAACTATCAACTTCTCTCTCCGCAAGTCGTAATACATGGCGTGCCGAAAGTGCGACTTGAGAGGCTCTGACAACACGGTGTTGAGCTCGATAAAACTTCTCATCAACCAATTGGTCGTCCGAAGTCGTCGACATTTCCCCGGATCTCGAAGCGAACTCCGCCACATACACCAAACTCCGCCGGGACCTCCTGGAAGTGACGAACTCGGTTAGTCGGCGATCCTGTTCCAAGCTGGACAATGCCATCGCTCTCGAAGTCCCCACCGGACAAACTAAAATATACCATGCCCTGTCTCTTATACACATCTCCGAGCCCACGAGACCGAGGCTGATCTCGTATGCCGTCTTCTGCTTGAAAA